>JANXUW010000231.1 GCA_025351985.1 Pseudolysobacter sp. | reverse complement strand
CACCGCCATCGTTTCACCGAGCGCGCGACCGAGGCCGAGAAACACGCCGCCGATCACGGCCGAGCGCGTGAACGGCAGCACGATATCCCAGACCACTTCCCAGGTCGTGCCGCCGAGTGCGTAGGCCGATTCCTTGAGTCGCACCGGCACCGTCAAGAACACATCGCGCATCACCGAGGAGACAAACGGAATCACCATGATCGCGAGCACGATACCGGCGGTAAGCATGCCCATGCCGAGCGGCGGGCCGCGGAACAACGCGCCGATCACCGGCCACTGGCCGAGGTTGTTGTTGAGCCACGGAATGATGTGCTCGGCCATGAACGGCACGAATACGAACAAGCCCCACATGCCGTAGATGATGCTGGGGATTCCGGCGAGCAATTCGATCGCCGCGGCGACCGGGCCGCGCATCCAGTTCGGTGCGACTTCGGTCAGGAAAATGGCGATGCCGAAACTCACCGGCACCGCGATCAGCATTGCGATCAGCGCCGTGACGAGCGTGCCGTAGATCGGCACGAACGCGCCGAACTTGTGGTTGACCGGATCCCAATCGGTGCTGGTCAAAAACTGCCAGCCGAAGGTCGAGAACGCTTCGCGCCCGCCCCACAACATCGAGAACGCCGCGCCGAGCAACGTGATCAGGACGAACCAGCCGGCGATGGTGACGACCGTGCGAAAAATCGTATCGGTGCGTGCATCGCGACCAGCGCGCGCATTTTGCGCCGACGCTGTGGACGCGGCGCTGGACGAAACCAAGCTATCGCTGGACATGGATGTGACCGTAGCCTTCGGAAATTATCGAAAGCCGGCGCGTTTGCGAACCGGCTTTCGACAAGCGCCAAAAAACGCGCGCAGTGGGGAGCACTGCGCGCGAACGTCTCGTAGAGACGAGGAGAGAACGTTGTCGAACATTTGAGATGCGAGAGCTATTGCCCGTCATCCCAGCGAAGGCTGGAATGACGATCTGTTTAAATGTTCGTGATATTTCCAAGTGTCCTTACAGCTTGATCTGCGCTTTCCAGTACGCTTCGACCAGCTTGACCAGATCGGCCGGCAGCGGCACGTAGGCCAGCTCTTCCGCCTGTTTCTGGCCGTTCTCGTAAGCCCACTTGAAGAAGTCCAGCGTTGCCTTGGTGTGCTCGGCGTCTTTCGGCTGCTTGTAGACGAGGATGAAATTGGTCGCGGCCAGCGGATAGGCTTTTTCGCCCGGCGCGTTGGTCATCACGAGATAGAAATCCTGCGCATTTTTCCAGTCGGCGCTGGCCGCGGCAGCCTGGAAACTTTCGATGCTCGGCTGGATGAACTTGCCCGCAGAATTCTTCAGCGCGCCGTAGGTCATCTTGTTCTGCAGCGCGTAGGCGTATTCGACGTAACCGATCGATGCCTTGATCTGTTTCACGTACGCGGCAACACCTTCGTTGCCCTTGCCACCAACGCCGTTCGGCCACGATACCGACGTGCCTTCACCGACTTTTTCTTTCCATTCCGGGCTGACCTTCGACAGATAGTTGACGAAGTTGAACGTCGTGCCGGAACCGTCCGAACGATGCACCACGGTGATCAGCGCGTCGGGCAGGGTCACGCCTGGGTTGATCTCGGCGATGGCCTTGTCGTTCCACTTCTGGATCTTGCCGGTGAAGATGTCGGCGAGCAGCGGGCCGGTGAACTGGATCTTGCCGGGCTCGATACCGTCGAGATTCACCACCACCACCACACCGCCGATCACGGACGGAAACTGGCCGAGGCCGGCGGCGGCGAGATCTTCCGGTTTCATCGGCGCATCGGACGAACCGAAATCGACCGTGGCCGCCTTGATCTGGGCGATACCGCCGCCCGAACCGATCGATTGATAATTGAGTTTGTTGCCGGTCTTGACGTTGTAATCGGCCGACCACTTGGAAAGAATCGGGTACGGGAAAGTCGCGCCGGCGCCCGTGATATCGGTGGCCTGGGCGCTGACGCCTGCGAACATCGCGGCAGAAGCAGCGATAGTCAGCAGGCCAAAACGAAGCTTGGAATACATGGAGCATCTCCTGTGGGTGAAGTGGATCGGCGACCGACAACCCCATCGTCGTAGTCGCCGAAACATGAGTGCGGCGGGTGATTCCTGCCGTCGTTGCATCGACAAGCGTAAAGATCGATTTTGAAGGTTTGATGACAGTCGACGAGTTTCGCTTAAGAAGAATTCACTCGCGGCGTTGTGCACGTGCATTTTTTGGCGCCGCTGCTGCGATGCAGAATGGCGCGGCATAGGTGCGGGCCGATATCTCGCACTGGCGTGTTCGCCGGAATAGCTCGTCGGCAGCGACACGAAAATGTAATAATTGGGGATCGTCGGCGATTTGCCCGGCGCATCATTCGGTTCTGGGGCGTCGCATGTTTTCTCTGCAAACCATCTTCGGCAAGGGCGACAAGTTCTATGGCCTGCTTGAGGCCAGCGCCGCGGCGGCGCGTGCCAGCACGCGCGCGCTGATGTCGCTGCTGCTCGACAAGGTGGCATCGCCATCGCTGGAAGAATTCCGCGTCGCACGTCGCCGCGAGAAAGAACTCATGGCGAAGATCAGCCAGGAGCTCGTCAACACGTTTGTCACCGCGCTGGATCGTGAAGATATCGAGGCGCTCTCCGCGGCGTTGTACAAGATTCCGAAGACGGTCGAGAAATTCGCCGAGCGTTACACCTTGTTCGCCGGATCTTTGACCCAGATCGATTACGCCTCACGCGCCGCTTTGCTCGAAAAAGCCTGCGAAGTGATCGTGCAGATGGTCGGCGAGTTGCGTCACGGCATGCGCCTGGAACCGATGAAG
>JANXUW010000230.1 GCA_025351985.1 Pseudolysobacter sp. | reverse complement strand
GAAAAACCCACAGCCCTTCTAACCACGCGACCGCTATACTTATCCACAGCCGAGGGCGACTTCCCTCGGCCTCCTTCCCTGGTCAATTTTCAACGAGCGCCAACAGGCCCAGTAGGAAGCGGCGAACGGCTGCTTGCCGATCCACGGCAGCATCCGCAACAAGATCAATGCCAGCAATAGCGCGTAGCCAATCAGTGCGTGTGCAAACAGATCCGGTGCATCTGTCGTGATGGCCAGGTACGCGACTGCGCCCACGGCCGGCGGTGCCAACTGGATACCAAGCGTGGGACGAATCGGAGGCGGCATGGGATCCGCCACGAATAAGCGATGGATGAGTACCGATTCCAGCGCTAGCCACGAAAACGCGCCGGCACCGAAGACAAGTTGCGCCCAGTCCGGATAGCCCAGCGTGGACGCGACGGTGGCGGTAACAAAGGAGCCAGCGACGGTCGGCAGGTAGAGCACGGCGGTGGTGTGCGCTACATCGCGCCCGCCTTGCCAAAGCGCACCCGTGCGCCAGGCCGCAAACCCGATGGTGTAGATCGCGCCCAGCGCGAACAGAACACATCCCGTTGCGTAGGAATAGGGCGCCATCGCACCCGCCGCGAGCATGGTGGTCACGCCGGCCAGTCCCACGAAGCAGCATTGCACCGGATGACGCATTTCTTCCAGTGCGCGGGTTTTCTCGAACATCCATTGCGCGGGTTTTCTCGAACATCCATTTGGCGAGATAGAGCAGCACCAGTACCAGCCAGATGGCGCTGCCGATCCATTCCAGTGATTCACCGATGACGGACGGCCATTGCCATACGCGGTGGGCAACGCGCCACGTATTTCCGAGGCCGATGATGCCGAGGACGATTCCAAAAAAGCTGGCGGGTACAGAGAGAAATTTCGCATGATCTGACATCGGAGGCTCCGTGCTGGTGTTGCACACCAAGGTTAATCACGAGTTTTAAGACGGCGCACTCTTTCAAGCGCAGCCGACGGCGCAAAGATCAAAACTAGTGGTGTCCATCCAGCGTTGTGCCGCAGAAACGGTAGCGCACTGGAAGATTTTCATGACCGTCGGCAAAGAGCGAGAATGATTCGGCAGACGTCACGACCAACTGACGCGAGCTTGACGTCGCATACGCGGTTACGCCGTTAGCTTGCTGTTCCGCCGGGCAGCTTTGTTGCAGACGGTAAGTGCGTAAATCGACGTCCGTCACCGTATCGCGACACGCAGCCGAGTGGGCGCCGTTCAAGTTCCTTCCATCGAAATGTAGCAGCGCGGCATTGGGAGGATCTTTGCAATCATCTGAGGAGTAAAAGCCTATCCGCAGCGGCAGGGTTGCCTGAGCGTGCAAGGCAATTGGCAACATCATCAGCAGTAACGCTGTGCGTGCCACGCAGGCGCGAATGTGGAGCTGCTCGGGGATATTCATGACTTCACGAATTCCGTCTCGACAAGGATCGTCACGTCATCGGCTTCGAGAGGTATCCATTGACTTACGCCGAAATCCGAGCGCTTGAACGTGGCCTCGCCAGAGAAGCCCATACGTGACTGCGCGGCGCCGCGATAAGTGGTGTTCAGCAATATCTGCTTTTTCACGCCGTGAAAATCGAGCATGCCCATCACGGCGACGTGTCCGTCGGCAATTTTCACCGCCTCGGCCGTGTAAGTCATGGCGGGAAACTTGTCGGATTCGAAAAATTTGGCCGCGATTCTTTTGTCGAATGCCGGATCACCCGTGTCGACAGACGTCGGATCGATGGCGATATGCAGCTGCGTTGCCGCTGCCGTCAACGGATCGAACTGGAAGCTTCCACTGACCTTGTCAAAGCGCAGCGTGTAACGCGAGAGATTCATATGCGCCAGCTTGGCGAGCACAGAGGTGTGGTGCGGATCGAGCTGATACGTCCCCGCGGCGGCGGCGGCGGGGTCACTGCTGAAGTGCAGCTGTTTGTACTGCGCCGCCGCGCCGGCGTCTTCGGCCTTGGAAATGGTAGCAGTCGCCGCGGCAGCGAAAGTCGTAATCGCAAGCAAAATCAAAAACAATGAGTTAGCAGCAATCCGCGCATTCATGGTTCGACACCGAAGAAGAGAATGGAATTGACTTCCATCCTAGCGGTCAAGCGTACGCGTGACATGCCCAGAAATGGGTAGGCAGTGTCCGCGCCTCCGTATGTACACCCGCCTGTGCACCAATGTTTGTACAACCGGTACATACATTGGTGATATGCCCAGCCCAGACCACGATTCCGTGTTCGAGTGTTGATTTTTGTGAAAATGTTCAGGTTTCGTTATGGCGGAAGTGGGAATAATAAATTTCCAGCAAGTTCATGTTGCTGGAACGAAATACTTATTTATTCATCACAAATATCACGCAACCTCTTGTTAAAGAG
>JANXUW010000195.1 GCA_025351985.1 Pseudolysobacter sp. | reverse complement strand
GATATTCCTGCGCGACGCCGAGCAAGGTGAAACCGAACGCCAGCGTGATGCCGTGCGCACCGCCGAACGTGAGCGCGAGCATCGCGATGCCGGCCAGCGCCGCACTGGCGATCGGCAGCGCCGCGAGCGCCAGCACGCTGACGCTGCGATAGGCGAACAACATCAGCAGAACAAATCCGACACTGCTGATGCGACCGATCCATTCGGCCTCGTCATGCGTGCGTGCGTTCACGCCGACCGCGAAATAACCGGGGCCGCTCATGCCGAGTTTTGCGGCGCCGATATTCGGCAACGTTTGAAATGCTTTTTCGATCGCGGCGATGGCGACGGCTTGCGCGGCGGGATCGAACCCGGCGGCCCTGGTTTGTGCGAGCAGCAAGGCTTCGCCGTTCGTTGAAAACCACACACCTTCGCGCACCGCCGGCGCTTTCGGCGGCGTCCAGCGTTCCGCCAGTTTGAGTATTTCCAGGGTCGGATCGCGCGTGAGCAACGGCTTCAGCAAGGTTGCGGCGGGCGAGCCGAGATCCTCCATCCTTTGTTCGAGTTCGCTGCGCAAAAATGCAGCGTCGAAGCGATTTTGATCGAGCGTCGGCGACAACAAAAATCGATACGGCAGCAACGATGCATCGAGCGCCGCGCTATCGAACGCGCCGTTGATCACCTGCACGAAATTCGGATCGTGCTGCAGCGCGTGTGCGAGGCCGCGGCTGAGTTCGGCAAGCTGCGGTTCCGGCGCACCGCCGAGCGCGAGCATGAGCAAGCGCGAGCCCGGACCTTCGCCGATTTCGTCGAGCAACAATTTCTGGTCCGCGGTCTGCGCCGGCGGCATGAAGCCGCGCAGATCGGTGCTGACGATCAGATTGCGCTGCACGTACCAACCGAGCGCGGCGAGCGCCAGCAGCCAGGCGATCAATAGCGGCACGCGCCGGGCGAATTTCAATTCGTCGCTCCGCTGCACAGCGTGTTCATATGCGGCAACGTCAACGCCGCGGGCAACTTCGCGCTGGCGAGTTGTTCGACCAATAACACGTTGTTGTCGCCATCGGTTTGCTGCACGTTGAAACAGCGCAACGCGGTCTCACTGCCATACACATCGATGCTGCGAATACGTTTGCCGAGCGCGGCATCGCGCGGGGTCAGCGTGATGCGCCACGCGTGTTGATCGCCGCTCACGGCGAGCGTGTGATATTGCTGCAGCAACGTCGTATTGCCCGACAGCAACGCCGTGAAGCTGGCGAGGAAACCGCGCAGTTCCGGCGCGCGATCGAGCGTGAACTGACGCGGACTTTTTTTATCGCGCCGCACTTCGACGTTTTCGCCATTGATGATCGTGATTTCTCGATACGGCGAGTCGATGCGTTTTTCCAGTTGTGCTTCACCGCGCCAGGTCAACTCGCCGCGCAGCAGCAATGGCTGATCGAGCATGCTGACAAAACCGACTTCGACAAATCGTGTGGTCGCCGGCGGCGTATGCGCGAGCGCGGCGATCAGCGTCGGCGCATCAAGCGCGCTCGCCGGGCTGCATACCAGTATCAGCAGCATCGCTGGCAGGCGCTTCGAGCTTCTCGTTCCAGAAATCATAAAAGTTGAACCAGTTGTAAGGATCGATGCGCAGATAATGCTCCAATCGTGCGGCAAACTGCGCGGCACACGCCTGCAGTTGCACATCGCGCTGACGGCGTTCGATGCGCAGCGATTCGTGCAGCACTTCGAAATGCAGATCGTAGCGATTGCCGCCGCGATACAGCCCGATCGCCAGCACCAGCGGCAGTTTCAGCACTGCCGCAATTTGGTATGGCGCAACCGGAAATTCCGCGTCGCCACCAAATAAATTTACGCGCTGCGTTGCCTCCGGCTCGCGCGCACGATCGCCGAGAATGCCGACCAGCGCACCCTGTTCGGCGGCCTCGCGCATCGCCAGTACCACGGCGGTGCTGTCTTGTCCGGCGTGGATCACGCTGGCGGCCATTTCGGGATTGAGTGCGTGCAGCAATTCGGTCATCGCCGGGGTTTGCTGCTTGTCGAGCAACACGCGCAGGCGAATCTCGGGACGCTGCTGGCTGAGCACGCGCAACGCCTCGAAACTGCCGATGTGCACGCCGAGCAACAGCACGCCGCAACCGCGATCGACTTGCGCATCGAGTTGTTCAAGGCCGTGCACGCGCAGATCGAAATGCTGCAATTGCCCGCTCAACAGATACACGCGATCGAGGATCGTGCTGGCGAAATAATGCACGTGCACAAGCAGTTGCCAGAAGCTCGGGCGCCGCCCGAAAACGCGTGTCAGATACGCCCGCGAGGCGCGCCGTTCCGGCCCGCGGCGCAGCACAAAATACAGCGTGATCGGAAACAGGATCAAACGTGCGACACGACGCCCCGCGTGCAGGCTGATGCTGCGGATCAACCACAACGCAAAATGACCGCCGCCTTCGGGACGTCCGCGCCACTGACTCATGTGACGGATTCCATCGGACCGCTTTTAATTTCGTCTGCTTCGAGCACACCGCTCGCGATCAAGCGCGTTTCGCGACGGATTTCAAACATGAAACGCCCGGCACGCGACTCCAGCAGTAATTCGGCCGACTGGTCCGGCAACAACGGTTGCAGGAATTTCACCTGCACCAGTTTCGCGATCTGCAGGCGGCGCCAACGCTGCAACGCCGCGGCGACATGGTCGAGCAACAGCACGCCGGGCACCACCGGTTGCTGCGGAAAATGTCCAGGCAAACTCGGATGATCGGCGGCGATCACGATCGTGCCGCGAAAGGTGCTCGCGGGATTTATTGCGACATCAATCGGCATGTTGCCGCCCGGTCGAGCCGACGACATCGCCGCGCAACAGTTGTGGCCAGAGCGTGGCGATGCGCAGGCCGAACTCGCGCAGGCCGCGTTGTGGCGCCTGCGGCAATACGAGCCGACGCAAGAACAGTTCGAGCGCGAAAAACGCACCGACCAGCGCGTAGTTGATGACGTTGGCGAACCAGCTCCATTGCACCGCGCTGACCGGCAACGGCGCAGTGATACCGAACAAAACGAGAAGCCCGTCCGGTTGCAACAGCAACGCGAGCGTCAGCGCCGTCAGCGCAAGTCCGCTCATCAGCAGCGTCCAAAACAATGTCAGCCGTCGTGCGTAATCGCACACCGCAGCATCCTGCAACATCGCCTCGCCATCGACGATGCGGATGATGCCGGCGATCAACGGTTCGCGTCCGCGCAGCAAGGTGTGGCCGAACAGCCACGCGACAAATCCATCGATCAGCACCGGTACGGCGTATTGCGGCAGACGCGCGTGACCGTGCAGGCTCAATCCGATCGTCGCCGCACACAGCGCGATCCAGCCGAGCCACGCAGCGATGCGCCCGTGCCAGAGTCCGGCAGAAAAAAGTACAGTGAGCAAAACCAGTACCGCGCCGCTGGTGAGCACAACGCTATGCAGCAACGCACCGAGATGCGCGAGCAGCGGATACGCCACGGCCAGCAGCACGGTCAAGCCGGCTCGCAGGCGCATGCCGTTCAGGCCGCGCGTTGTTGCTGGATGTGTGCCGACAATGCCCGCAGGGACGAAAAAATCTTCTTGTTGTCGCTGTTGTCCGAACGCAATTGCACGCCGTAGCGTTGCGAAACGGCGAGGGACAATTCCAGCGCATCGATCGAATCGAGACCGAGATCGGCGCCGAACAGCGCGGCATCAGGATCGATATCGGCAGCTTTCACTTCGTCGAGATTCAGGCTGGTGACCAGCAGTTCGGCCAGTTCGTGTTCGGCGGGAGTTTGTAGTGGCATCGATACGCATCCGGAAATTCGAGGTCAGCCCGCAACAGGCGCCTGTGAGCCTTGTAATGTATCATATGCGACCTTTTATCAGCCCGCGGCACAGGTTTTGCGCAACGTGACTCACCGCCGACTCATTCCTTCGCCGATCATGATTGCGCCATTGCGTGCGGCTGCGGCGCGCCTGCGGCAGTCGCGTTCGTGAGCGCAGTCGTGCGAGCGCAGCTCGCGCCGTTGCGCGTGGGTTACGAGGATGTCGCGCTGACCTCGCTGTTGGCCGAATCGAATGTGCTGGCGGTGCTCGGATTTGGTGATACGGCGCCGGATGAAGATTCCGATCCGCGTTATCTGCAGGTGCCGCTGGCATCACCTGGACAAAACCAGTTCGAAGTCTGGCGCGTATCAGGCCACGTCGGCAGCGGTCGCCATGGTGCGATCCGTTATTCCAGCGACGGCGAATATCTGTTTGGTGTGATCGAACTCGACGAGGCCGAACATGGCGGCATTCATGCGGTCAGCGCGGCCGCGTATCGCGCCATCGGCGATTTTTGCGCGGGCAGCGCAACACCACACGTGTTGCGGATCTGGAATTATCTCGCCGCGATCACCGAAGGCGATGGTGACGACGAGCGCTACAAGCAATTCTGCGCCGGACGCGCTGCGGGCATGGAAGGCATCTTCAGCGACGAATATCCGGCTGCGACCGCCATTGGCCGTCTGGACGGCCAAAAGATTTTGCAGGTGTACTGGCTCGCCGCGCGCAGCAGCGGCGTGGCGCTGGAAAATCCGCGCCAACTCAGCGCGTATCGTTATCCGCGCCAGTACGGGCCGCGGCCACCGCGTTTTGCTCGTGCCTTGCTCGCGCAAACGCAGCCGGCGCAATTGCATTTGTCGGGAACGGCAGCGGTGGTCGGACACGTGTCGCAACACGCCGGCAATTGTGCGGCCCAGCTCGATGAAATATTCACCAATCTCGACGTGTTGTTTCGCAGCGCGGCGCAGCATGGCACGGCAGCCGATCTGAGTCGCGCCGTGTTGAAGATCTATGTGCGCAACAGCGCCGATCGAAACGCGGTGGAAGCTGGCTTGCGTACGCAGCTTCCTGCCGGCACGCCATGGTTACTGCTTTATGGCGACGTTTGTCGCGCCGAGTTGCTGGTCGAAATCGATGGCGTGGTCGGCGTGCGCTGAGCGAGGATCCGTGCGATCACGAGGATCGCACTGACCAACAACCACGCGATGCCGGCGTTGATGGCCAGTCCGCCTTGCTTGGCGGTATCGGCCAGGCCATCGCCGAGTACGGTGATCAGCAAGGTCGTCTGCTGCGTTACCGCTATCAGTGCGGTGAACAACAGGAATTGCGCGTAGCCGCGCCAGCGCCGATACAACAGCATCAGCAGCACCACCGCGCTCGGCAACAGGAACATTCCGATCAGCAGAATGCGGCTATTGGCCAGCGGCCGACTCATGCTGAACCAGTCCGTCGGCAACTTGGCAAACTCGACGCCTTCGACATGACCGATATTGTCGGCCATCCACGGTGACAGATTTTGCACACCGAGCCACCAGATGCGCAGGAACGTCAGCGGCTGTTGCGCGAGCAATGCGAGTTCGCGGCCGCGCGTGAAATTGATCAGGCCCGGACACGCGCGATTCGGCAGATCCGGCAACTGCCACGCCGCCTTGCCGATGTATTGCAGGCAACTCGAATCGATCTGCAATTGCGCGGTGGCGGCGGCCGGATCGGACGATGCCGGCAGCAATGCGGTGAGCAGGACATCGGCGCTGTTGTATTGCCGAATCGTCTGCATCATTTCGCCGTCGCGCTGCAATTGCACGAATTGAAAATACAGCCCGGCGAACGCGCCGAGCAACAGCGCGACGTTCTGCCAGCGCCACCAGCGCGTGGCGTGCAACCGGCCCGCAATCATCGTCACCACTGTCAGCGCGAGCGGCAGAAAAATGTGCTGGATCTTGCTCGTCGCCAGCAGCAACACGGTCAGCAGCAGCCACCAGAAACGCTTGCTGCTGCGCTGATCTTCGCAATACAACAGGATCAGGCTGATGCACGCATACAGCGCCAGCAGCGCCGTCCATTCGGCGTAAAACGTGTTCAGATAAAGTGTGTTGGCCGGATCGGCGAACAGCAACGGCAACAGCGCAGCATTCGCGATCGCCAGCCACGGCCGATCACGGCGCAGCCACGCGCGACTCAGCAAAATGCACACGACCAGCAGTGCCAGCAACCGCAGCACACCGATCACGTGCACCGAATGCGCGATATGGCCTGCGCCGAGTTCGACCCATCGATAAATCGCCACGCTGGTCGCCTGGAAGATCAGATCCGACGACCAGTAACACAGCGGATCATTGGTGCCGATGAACACGTATTTTGAGAACGGCGCGGCCGGGCTGTTCTGCGTCGGTGGAATATCCGCAGCGCGTTCGGGATACAAATCGAAACACGCGGTGTACCGTGTCTGATCGTAGCTGTTGGCGTAAGCCAGCAACGGATCGTGCAGCAGCAAAACACCTGCGCGCACGCTGCCGAGCAGCAGCAAGATCGTTATCACGACAATCTGCCAACGCGGCGTTTTTGTGGCGAGTCGCGCGGTGTTCATGTGTGTACTCCGCGCAGCCGGCGCAACAACCAAACCAGCGGCAGACAAAGCGCAAACGCGAATCCGGCGGTAAATGCGAGGTGGCTGTGTTTGGCGATTTCGACCACGCCATCGCCGAGGATCGCGATCAGCAGACACGACCACGCCGTCGCACCGCACAATACGGCGAACAGCAGCGCCAGACTTGAATCGGCGCGACGTGCTGTGAGCAGCAGCGGCACGACTGCCAGCACCGGCAGCAACAACAGGATGTAAAGCATCCACGGCGTCTTGATCAAACGATCAAGACTGAAAAACTCGGCGGGGAGCGGCGCCAGTTTTGCATCACCGACCAGGCCAAGATAATTCGGGATCCACGGCAACATCGAACCCGGTGCAGCGGCGAACATGCGCGCCAGCGTAGCCGGTTCGCTGGTCAACAAACCAAGCACGCGCGCGGGACCGACCGCAGCTATTCCGGGACAGACTTTTTCCGGATCGGCATGCAACTGGTAGATCGACTTGCCGCGGAAATTCGCGCAGTCGGCGGGCAGGCCGAGGCGTTGCGCAGTGAGCGCGGGATCGGCGGATGCGGGTAACACGGCGCTCAAGACGGCATCGGTGCGGTTGACCAGGTTGATGTTGCTGTTGAGGCTATTGTCGCGATGCGAATTGACGAGCTGAAGACACAGCGCGAACGTGCCGCCGACGCCCAGCGCCAACACTGCACGACGCCAGGGTTGCTGTTTGATCGCAGCCACGACCCAGGTCAGCATGGCCAAAAGCAGCGGCAACAGCAGATGCTGGAACTTGCTCAGGCCGAGCAAGAACGCCGAGGTCATGAGCCATATCACCAGCCGGCGGCGCGGCTGTTGCGCGACCAGCAAAGTCAGACACACCGTGCTGTACAAAAACAGCAGCGCGCTGGCTTCGGCGTAGAACGTGTTCAGATAAATCGTGTTGCCCGGATCCATCGCAATCAGCGCGAGAAACGCGGCGTTGCAGCAGGCGAGTTCCGCCTGCTGCGCTCGCCACCACAGCCAGCTGAATGCCGCGCCCGACAACAGCCATACGAACAAATGCAACGCGCCGGCCCAGCGCACCGAGACCACGGCTGCATCGCCGGTTGTCGATTTGCTCCGCGCCAGCAATCCCACCGGCGCGATGAACAGCAACTCGGAGGTCCAATAACAAACCTGATCCGGAACGGGCTGCGTGCTGAAATATTCCAGCGGCGTTTGGTAGCTGTTCTGCGTTGGTTCCACGCCCGGGCGGTACGGATACATATCCACACACGCGGTATAACGCACCTGATCGAAATTGTTCGCCAGCGCGACCAACGGCTGATGCGCCCACATGACCACACCGCGGCCTGCTGCGAGCAACAGCAATACCAGAGTCAGGCCGGTCAGCAGCCAGGAGGTGTTTTTCGGGTTGGTCTGCATTGCCGGGAACGATCGATTCGGAGAGAACAACGACGGAATTCTGCAGGCCCGCAAGCCTGCTCGACGCCATCGGCATTACGCGTGCGGATGTTGCGACGCCGCAGCTGCAATCTTGCGGTTTTTCTGAGGTTTATGCGAGAAAATGCCGCTTCGACAGCATAATGTGAAATACATCACACTATAACTGTCGACTTGCACACGTCGCCGTCGCCAAGTACCGCACGAGATGCCGTTGCGGACAGTGCTAGTATTTCACCACGGTCAACCGGCGCAAAGCGCCTTGGAGCTTGAGATGAAAACGCAACTCGGCCATTACGATCTCGTCGCCGAACTCGGCCGCGGCGGCATGGGCGTGGTCTACAAGGGCTACGAGAATTCGCTGAATCGTTATGTCGCGATCAAGGTGCTGGCCGATTCGCTGGCGCACGATCCGGCGGTGAAGGAACGTTTCCTGCGCGAAGCACGCAGCATGGCGGCGCTCAACGACACCCACATCATCCAGATTTATTTCATCGGCGAAGATGCCGGCCAGCCGTATATCGTGATGGAATTCGTGCAGGGCGAAGCGCTCTCGAGCGTACTCAAGCGCGAAGGCAAGCTTGATGTCGAGCAGGCGGCGAAGGTGATCTACCAGACCGCGCAAGGCTTGGCGACCGCGCATGATCGCGGCGTGATCCATCGCGATATCAAGCCGGCCAATCTCATGGTCACGCAGCGCGGCGGCATCAAGATCGCCGACTTCGGCATCGCTCTGGTCAGTCACGATATCTCGAAAAAACTTACCTCCACCGGCGAATTCGTCGGCACGCCGGGTTATCTGTCGCCCGAAGTATGCCTGGCGAAACCGGTCGATCAGCGCTCGGATATTTTCTCGCTCGGCATTGTGTTGTTCGAGATGCTGACCGGGCGCATGCCGTTCACCGATGAATCGCCGCTCGGCCTGATGCTCGAAGT
>JANXUW010000073.1 GCA_025351985.1 Pseudolysobacter sp. | reverse complement strand
CTTGCCGACCGGAATCGAAATACCGAGCGCGGGACACAACTCCATACCGACCGCTTTCACCGCGTCAAACAGCGCCGCATCTTCCGTCGCGTACGACACCGCAGCCATCCAGTTGGCCGAGAGTTTGATTTCCTGCAACGCCGCGATCGGCGCAGCCGCCATGTTGGTGATCGCTTCGCCGACCGCGAGGCGCGCCGATGCCGCGGCGGAAATCAGCGCGACCGGACTGCGCTCGCCCATCGCCATCGCTTCGCCGGCATAACCGTCGAAATCGTTCAGCGTGACTGCGCAATCGGCGACCGGCACCTGCCACGGGCCGACCATCGGATCGCGCGAACACAAACCGCCGACGCTGCGATCGCCGATCGTGATCAGGAACGATTTGCTGCCGACCGCCGGCTGACGCAACACGCGCTTCACCGCTTCATCGATCGTGATGCCATCGAGATCGGCGACGAGGTCGACGCGCGGCGTTGGGCGTTTGGTATTGCGCTGCATCTTCGGCGCCTTGCCGAACAACACATCCATCGGCAGGTCGATGACGGTCTCGCCGAGCAAGGCATCGGTCAGCAACAGTTTTTGTTCGGTGCAGACTTCGCCGACGATCGCATACGGGCAACGTTCGCGCGCGCACAGCGCCTCGAACTCGGCCAGGTCTTCTTGCGCGATGCCGAGCACGTAACGTTCCTGCGACTCGTTGCACCAGATCTGCATCGGCGTGAGTTGCGGATCCGCGCACGGAATCTTGCGCAATTCGATACGCCCGCCGACATCGCTGTCGTGCAGGATTTCCGGAATCGCGTTCGACAAACCGCCGGCGCCGACGTCGTGGATCGTGATGATCGGATTTTTCGCGCCGAGCGCCCAGCAGCGGTCGATGACTTCCTGGCAACGACGCTCCATTTCCGGGTTGTCGCGTTGCACTGAGGCGAAATCCAGCGCCTCGGAACTCGCGCCGCCGGCAACCGATGATGCCGCGCTGCCGCCGAGTCCGATCAGCATCGCCGGACCACCGAGCACGACCACCGCAGCGCCTTCGCCGAGACGACGTTTTTCGACGTGCTCGTGTTTGAGGTTGGCGATGCCGCCGGCGATCATGATCGGTTTGTCGTAACCGCGGCGCAGCCCGACTTCGGCGGTTTCCTGCTCGAACGTGCGGAAATATCCACCGAGTGCGGGCCGGCCGAATTCGTTGTTGAATGCCGCCGCGCCGAGCGGGCCGTCGCGCATGATCTCGAACGCCGTGGCCATGCGCGGCGGCAGCGGCCTATCCTGCTCCCACGCGCGCGGCAGGCCCGGAATGCGCAGATGCGAGACCGTGAATCCGGTCAGGCCGGCTTTCGGTTTGCCGCCACGGCCGGTTGCACCTTCGTCGCGAATTTCGCCGCCCGCGCCGGTCGATGCGCCCGGAAATGGCGAAATCGCGGTCGGATGATTATGCGTTTCGACCTTGATCGCGTAGTCGATCTGCTCGGCATGCGCGGTGTATTTTCCGCTGGCCGGATCGGCGTACCAGCGTTGTCCGTGGCTGCCTTCGATCACCGCGGCGTTGTCGGAATACGCCGACAAGGTGAACTGCGGCGCGAGCGCATGGGTGTTCTTGATCATCGCAAACAACGAATCGGTTTGCGTCTCGCCGTCGATCTTCCAGCTCGCGTTAAAAACCTTGTGCCGGCAGTGCTCGGAATTGGCTTGCGCAAACATCATGAGTTCGGCATCGCTCGGATCGCGACCGAGCTCCTGATAGCGATCCGCAAGATAGCCGATTTCGTCCGCCGACAACGCCAGACCGAGATTCTGATTGGCGTGTTTCAAGGCACTCAACGGCGAGCTGCCGAGCGCGACATGTTCGAGCGCGCCGGGCTGGCCCGCGAGAAAAAGATTCTGCGCCGCAGCCAGATCGGTGATCACCGATTGTGTCATCGGATCATGCAAGGCACGCAGCAAAAAATCCCAGGCAGCGCTTTTCGGCGCGATCACCGCGCTCAGCTCGCAGGCCATACCGCGCTCCACCCGTTGCACCGGAAAACCGCAGCCTTGCAGAATATCGGTGGCCTTGCTCGACCACGGCGACAGCGTACCGAGTCGCGGCACGACCCACAGACTGGCGGGCTTCGGCGCGCCCGGCGTCGCTTTCAGCACGCGGCAAAGTTGCGCATGATCGGGCTGCGCATCGTCCGTGACGGCAATGAAATAAATCCAGCGCGCGGATTTCAGCATGCAGCCGACGTCGGCGGCGGCGAGTTCGCGGTTGATGCGTTCCAGGCGGAACGGCGAGAGGGCGGCACTGCCGTCAAAAACAATCATGAGGCACTCTGAAGCAACCGCCAGAATCAATCGGCGCCCGGGCACTTGCAGCGCAAGAACCCAAGAAATGTGGAGGTATTGTTGGCAAGGACGACATCCAACGACCGAACTCGCGCAGACTCCCCATGGAGTCGTCAATCACGGCGCGAGGCGCGCAATGATAACGAAAACGGCAGGTATCCGCGAGAATACCTGCCGTCGATAAAGTTGCTTGCGACGCCGTTATTGCGTGCCGCCGCTCACGGCGACTTTCTTCTGCGCAGCGATGCGATCGAGCTCGGCGGCGAGCTGCGGCGGTGAATACGCCACTTGTGCCTGGATCTGCGTGCCATCTTCGGCGTAGAAACTCGGCGTGCCGTTGACGCCGATATCGTTGCCGATCTTCATCGTTTCGGCGATCGGGTTATCGCAGGTCTTGCTGCCGGGATCTTTGCCGAGCATCGCCGCATTCCACGCCGCGTTGCGATCGGTCGAGCACCATACCGACACGGTTTTCTTGTCCGAACCCGGATGGATGCTCAGCGGGAACAGCATGTATTGCACCTCGATGCCGGCCTTGTTGTAGTCGGCCATCTGCTCGTGGAACTTGCGGCAATACGGGCAATCGACGTCGGTGAAAACCGTGACCACGTGCTTGGTGGTCTTCGGCGCAAACACGATACGCTTGCTGACGGGCACGCCATCCAGCACATTCTTGCGTGACTTGGCCAGACGCGCTTCGGTCAGATCGAGCTTGTTGGCCATATCGTACAGATTGCCCTGCAGCAGATATTTGCCGTCGGCGCTGGCGTAAACCACCGCGTGGCCGATGCCGACTTCGTAAAAGCCCGGCAGCACCGATTTGTCCACCGAATCGATCTGCGCGGTCGGCACCAGCGCGTGGATGGCATCGCGGATCGCCTTGTCGGCATTGTCCGCCGCGTGTGCCACCAGCGTCGCGCCGGCCAAGGCGGCAGCTATCAGAATTTTGTTCAACATTGCAGTTTTCCTCGAAGGGGGACGCCGAGATCTCAGTCGCCGAAGATTCGACAGACCGGAGCAGATCGCTTTGTCTTTCATTGTCGCACGCAGATGCGCACTCGCCAAACGCCCGGTTTCGACAACGGCTGGCGGAATTGGTTCGCTCGCTGCAAATATCGCCACGATCAACCGCGCGGATGGTGCTCGGCATGCAGCCGTTTCAAACCTTCCTTGGCGATCAAAGTGTAAATCTGCGTGGTCGACAACGAGCTGTGTCCGAGCAGCATCTGCAACGCGCGCAAGTCGGCGCCATGATTGAGCAGGTGCGTCGCAAACGAATGCCGCAGCACGTGCGGCGAGATGCGCCGGATATCGATGCCGGCCACCGTCGCATGCTTTTTGACCATGAACCAGAACATCTGCCGCGTCATGCCGGCGCCGCGCGCGGTGACGAACAACGCATCGACCACACGACCGCGCAGCAGCGCGATGCGCGAATCCAGCATGTAACGGCCGAGCCATTCGATCGCCTCCTCGCCGATCGGCACGAGTCGATCCTTGCCACCCTTGCCACGCACACGCAACGTGCCCTGGCGCAGATTCAGCTGATCGAGCGTCAACCCGACCAGTTCGCTGACACGCAGGCCGGTGGCGTAGATCAGCTCGAACATCGCGCGATCACGCAAGCCGAGCGTGGCAGCGACGTCCGGCGCGCGGATCAGCGCCTCGACCTGGTTTTCTGTCAGCGCCTTGGGCAACGAGCGCGGCAGTTTCGGCGGATCGAGCAGCAATGTCGGATCATCGCTGATCGCACCGAGCCGCAACTGCACGCGGAAATACTGGCGCAGACTCGACACCAGCCGCGCGTTGCTGCGCACCTTGTGCGTGGTATCGGTGCGTTCGCGAATGTAATCCTGCAAGTGCACTCGCGTGCACGCATTCAGGTGCGTACCGCGCGCTTCGAGCCAGCGCGCAAGACCTTCCATGTCGCGGCGATATGCAGCAAGCGTATTTTTCGACAGCCCGTTTTCGGCCCAGATGCGATCGAGAAAAATATCGATGCGCTGGCGTTCGATCGGTTGAATCGCCGCGGGTTTGCTGGCTTTCGGCATGGAATCGTCATACTCGAGCGGATGTCGTGCGTGGCATTCGCTCACGCCGTCACGAAAGATTTGCACTGTAATGCATTGCGCCGATTCGTCGCAGCACGAACACGCTACGGACTTGAACTTGGCTCGGTAAAGCGCCAACCTGCGCGCCCGATTGCCTGCCATGCGTAACGATGAACAATCCAGCGCTTCCATCACCGCCACTGCTGCATCTACGCCTCGCCGCGGGCATCTACGATTTTTTCCCGCTGCTGCCGATCTGGTTTTTCAGCGCGGCGGCGTGCCTGCTCGCGACGAACG
>JANXUW010000170.1 GCA_025351985.1 Pseudolysobacter sp. | reverse complement strand
GCGTCGCGATCATCAACGCGGAATTCGCCACGGCGGTATTCAGTGGCTTCGGATGATAGGTCCAGGTCAGCACGTATTTGCGATTTTTCAATTCGCCGAGATGCTCCTGCAACGCGAGGATATGCGCGAGCTCCTGGCACGGATGCGTGATGGTTTCGAGGTTGATGATTGGTACGGTCGCGTACTTCGCAAAACTTTTCAGCACACGATCTTCGCGATCCACCGCCCACTGCTGGAACTTCGGAAATGCGCGCACGCCGATCATGTCGACGTAGCGCGACAACACGCGCGCGACTTCGGCGATATGCTCCTCGGCCTCGCCGTCCATGACTGTGCCGACATCGAACTCGATACCCCACGCATCCTTGCCCGGCTGCAACACGACCGCGTGTCCACCGAGCTGCTGCGCGCCAAGTTCAAAACTGGTACGCGTGCGCATCGACGGATTGAAGAACAGCAACGCGATGCTGCGGCCTTCGAGCTGACGACCGAATTTGTTGCGCTTGAATTCGGCGGCCTGCAGCAGCAGCGTATCGAGCTCGCTGCGCGTCCAGTCCTGCGTATTGAGAAAGTGGCGAATGGTCATGGCAATAACTCCGCAGGCAAGATTTTCAAAAGCTGAAACGCAAAAAACCCAGCGCAAAGGCTGGGTTTTTATCGAGACAAAATGATGACGTCCGAGTTACCCAGCGATCAGCAGAGTAGCGGTCGACGGGCACGCGACGTCATTCCGGCAGCCATGTAGGCGCTGGTCAGGCAATCGGCGATGGTGGGAATCAGATTCATCGGTCAATCATGACTGGAGTGATGGCGCGATGCAACATCGGCGCTGTGAAATTTCCGAACGAGCCATTTCGACGGCGACTATTCCGCCGGTAAAACACTTACGCGAACGCGCATGCGATCGCCCGGATCGTAACTCACACGCGACATGTAGACCTCGCCGCGATAACGATACTCCACGTCGTAGGCGACGATCCGCGGGTCGGGCACGCTGTCGTCGGGAACCTGGATGCAATGCGTTTCGGTGGTGCTGTACGAGGAATCGTCGCCGCCACGCGATACGCCGTTGCCGACTGCACCGCCGACCACCGCGCCAGCCACGGTCGCGGCCCTGCGGCCATCGCCCTTGCCGATGGTATGTCCGAGCACGCCGCCGACGATGGCGCCGATCACCGTGCCGCCCGCGCCGCTGGAGCGGCGTTCGGAACGCTGCACCGGCACTTCGTCGCACTCCTCGTGCATACCCTGACCACGCACGGATTCGTGCACCGGATCGACGCGCAATACATCAGCCCAGCCGAAATGTACCGCGTCTTCGGCAGCGCCCGGCGCGGCATCGCTGGCTTGTTCTTGCGCCGATGCGACGCCTGCGGAAAACAGCAACGCCAGCATCAGAATCGCATGGGACAACAACATTCTCACTGGTTTCTCCGCAGTTCGGACGAGCGGTTATGTATCGTGGAGGATGCTTCCTTGATCCGAACGTGATCGTTCTTGCGGCGATGATGGAGCTCACGAAAATTACCGCTGAGTCCAACCTCCAGCCATCGCGCCGAACGCAATTTGAACATTTCCCGGCTGAACCGTGGCTTAGGTGTATCCATCGCCTGAAAAACCCGCGAATGGCGCCGGGTTGCGCGGCTCTGCGGTGGCCTTGCGTATGGGCTTTCGGGTGGCCTGCTAGAATATTGCCTGACCAACGGCAACCCACCATGAAGCTGAAACTGCATAATTCGCTGACGCGCAAACTCGAAGATTTCACCCCGCAGAATCCCGAACGGGTGACGATGTACCTGTGCGGGCCGACGGTTTACAACTACGTGCATATCGGCAATGCGCGTCCGGCAGTGGTGTTCGACCTGCTCGCGCGACTGCTGCGACGCCAGTATCCGAACGTGGTTTACGCGCGCAACATCACCGACGTCGACGACAAGATCAATGCCGCCGCGAGCGAGCAAGGTGTGCCGATAGGCACGATCACCAACAAATTTGCGCAGGCGTATCGCGAGGACATGGCTGCGCTCGGCGTGGCGCCGCCAGATATCGAACCGCATGCGACCGAACACATCGCGCAGATGATCGCGATGTGCGAGCGCCTGATCGCCGACGGTCATGCGTATGCCGCCGAGAATCACGTATTGTTTTCCGTCGATTCCTATCCCGCCTACGGCCAGCTTTCCGGTCGATCGACCGAGGACATGATTGCCGGTGCGCGCGTGGAAGTGGCGCCGTACAAAAAGTCACCGGGCGACTTCGTATTGTGGAAACCCTCGACGTCTGATCTGCCAGGCTGGGACAGCCCGTGGGGGCGTGGCCGACCCGGCTGGCATATCGAATGCTCGGCGATGTGCGAAGCGCATCTCGGCGAAACCATCGACATCCATGCCGGTGGTATCGACCTGCAGTTTCCGCATCACGAAAACGAGATTGCGCAAAGCACCTGTGCGCATGGCGGGAAAATTTTCGCGCGCTATTGGCTGCATAACGGCATGCTCAACATGGACGGGCGCAAGATGTCGAAGTCACTCGGCAACGTGCTGCAATTGCATGAGTTGCTGAAGCTGCATCCGCCGGAACTGTTGCGTTTTCTGCTGCTCAGGGCGCAATACCGCCAACCGGCCGACTGGTCGGAAACCGCATTGAAGCAAGCGCGCGCGACGCTGGATGGCTGGTACGGTGTGCTGCGCGATTTGCTCAATGTGCCGGTCGACGTTGGCGACGAAATTGTTCCCGAAGATTTCGAGGTCGCGCTCTGCGACGATCTGAATACGCCTGAGGCGTTCGCGATTTTGTCGCGACTCGGTGACGAAGCGCGCAAAGCAAATACGCCCGAACAACGCATCAACGCCAAGGCGCGATTTCTCGGTGCGGCGCATTTGCTCGGGTTGCTCACATCGCATCCGCAGTCCTGGTTCCAGCAAAATGCCACGGGCGACGACAGCGACGTGGCGCAGATTGAGCAGCTCGTTGCCGCACGTCAGAATGCAAAACAGGCCAAGGATTTTGCGCTCGCCGATTCCTTGCGCGCACAGCTCGGCGCACTCGGCGTCGTGGTTGAAGACAGTGCACAAGGACCGCGCTGGAAACGAGTGAGTATCGATGAGCACGCTTGAACAACCCGCCGAAAACAGCGCCGAATTCGCGCAGGACACGATCATCGAAGAGTTCGGTTATTTCGGCGACTGGACCGAGCGTTATCAATACCTGATCGATCTCGGCCGCAAACTTCCAACGTTTCCCGAGGCACTGAAAATCGAGCAGCACAAGTTGCATGGCTGCCAGTCGCAGGTATGGATTGTGCCAAGCGGCACGGCGGCGCGGCTGGAGTTTCAGGCGATCAGCGATTCGTCGATCGTCTCCGGCCTGATCGCGCTCGTGTTGCGCGTTTATTCGGCGCGACCGGCTGCGGAAATCATCGCAACCGAGCCGCGTTTTATCGATGCGATCGGTTTGTCATCGCATCTTTCGCTGACGCGCACGAACGGTCTCGCGGCGATGCTCAAAGCGATCAAGGATTACGCGCGTTCGGCGTTGGCGCAGTCTGCGGCGTAGGTAACGCAGATCAGCTTCAATCTCAGGCGGCGACATCCGGCAACGGCGCGACCACGCGTTCCAGCGTGCCGGCGGAATGTCCCTGCTCGCCGAGATATTCGAGCCAGCGCGTGAGAAAACTGTTCATGCGCGTGCGATGCTGAAACACCGTTCGCGCCGACGGAAACGGCCCGAGCACTTGCCACAGGCGCTTGCCCGGCACGCAATGAATCGCTTCGGCGACGTGCGCATCCTGGTACATGCGCAGGTACGCCGACGGCGCGAACTCGCCGGTGTCGGCATCGAGCATGCAATACGTCAGGCGCAATTCGAGCATGTAGCGATGGCGTTCGAGCAGTTCCAGGCGCACGTCAAGGCCGTCATCGACGCTCGACATGTACAGGCCGACGCCGAGTTTTTCCGGCGCGAACAAACGTGTCAGGCGGTGATAATTTTCCGCGTACAAACCCATCAGGAACGCAAATCGTCCTGGCAGCAGTGCGCTGGAAATCGGGGAGTC
>JANXUW010000167.1 GCA_025351985.1 Pseudolysobacter sp. | reverse complement strand
CATTTTCATAACCGGATATTCAACAGCAAGCCGATCAGATTGGCGCTGTAGCTTTGCGGTCCACCATCGCTGTAGACACGATGATCGTAGACCAGGCCCTGATCGAAACCGAGGTAGTGCCAGTCGCCGATCGCGCCACGTTCGTAGTAATCGTAGATGCGCAACGAGGCCCGATCCATCAGCGGAATCGTCGCGCCGACGGTGATCGAATTCACACGATACGACATCGCCGGAAACGCATCACCCGGCACGAGGCCGTCGCTGAAATACGCGAGCGCGGCGGGCGTGCTGAAACGGTAGTTGGTCAAGCCGCGCGAGTTCAAATAATTCCAGTTCGCATCAAAACGCACACGCCCGAGCTGATGATTCAACGTGATGCCGAGGTTGCTGTTTTTTTGCCGGTCGGTGACCCACCAGCGCCCGGCATTCGGGTAGGCCGCGCCGCCCAAGGTCGGATCGGGACTCGCGCTGGAGTTGTCCACGTTCGCAAGGTCGACACGCGAACGATCCTGGCCGTAATACGCGCTGGCCGTGGTGGTCGGCGACGGCTGCCATTCCCACTGCAATGCGAAACCGGTGGTGTCGTATTTTTGCCGGCCGATCTGCGCGTCGTAATTGTTCCAGTCGCCACGCAACGAAAGACTGATCGTCATGTCGTCATGCGGCATGATCGTCGCCATGAGGTTGAGCTTGTTCTCGTCGCGATCGGACAAGTCGTACGCGCGCATCGCCTCCACCGTGTACGCCGGCACGCCACCGGCCGGCCCGACGAATCCGGGCAAGCTGTTGGAGTAGAGGAAGTCGTACGGATTGTAGTTGTAGCTGTCGCCGGACCGGCGCAGGAAAGTGTAGTTCGCGCGCACCGTGAGCCAGTCGATCGCGCGATCGACCCACGTCAGCTTGATGCTGTTGTCGCGCACTTCGCTGCGTTCGCGATGGCTCGGTTCGTAGTCGCGATAATTGAGCGTCGCGCCCAGCGTATCGTGCGCGGAAACTTTCCAGTCGGCGCCGACATTGCCCTCGATGGTTTGCTCGTCGAGCGGCAAACTCATGATGCGCGTGATCGCGGATGGATTGAGTATCGGATCGTAAATTCCGGTCAGGCCCGGCACGATGCTGCCCTGCGAACCGTTCTCGATCGGGTAACCGTATTGGCCCGTCAGCGGGTTGTAGGTGACGTAGGTATTGCGATAATCCTCGCGATTGAATTTCACGCCGCCACGCACGCTGACATCGCTGCTCGGCTGCAAAACGAGACGCGCATCGAGCATGCTGGTATCTATGCGCATGTCGGCGTTTTGTCGCGACAAGGCGGCGCTGGTGTTCCACTGCGCACACGAATACAGCAGCGGATTGGCCGGCCCCGGCAGACCGCTGTGATTGCTATCGATGCCGAACACGCCCTGGCAATTGATCGGCGCGATCAACGCATCGTTCTGCGTCATGCGCCCGGCCGATCCGGTCAGCGACAGCTCGCCGTTCATCGGCAACTTGCGCGTGAACGTGGCCTGCAGGTTGTGGTAATTGTTGTCCGGCTCGGTGGCGAACTGGCCTTGCGTGAGCGGCGCCGAGGTCGCGCCCGCGACCACCGGATACAACGCAAACGGCGTCTGATAACTGAAGCCTGTGTAGGCATCGCGATAGAACGATCCGACGTAGCCGAAATCCATGCGCCAGACTTTTCCGCTGAAGCGGAATCCGGCGTTGATGTTGACCGTGCTGTCGTTGATCGGCTTGACCGTTTCGAGCGCACCGCCGTCGTTCGGCAATTGATAGTTGAAATACATCGGGCCGCCGAAGGCGCGTTCGCCGCGGCGTTCCTCGTCGGTGATGTTGATGTACGAAGTCCACTGCGGCGTAATGAATCCGCTGTAGCCGATGCCCTGTTTTTGTCGCGTGACTTCGAGCGTGCGCTCGGGCGTGGCCGCCGATACCGCCGCGACTTGCGCGGGCGTGCTACCACCGGCGACGAGCGTGCTCGGCAAGGTCAGGTTGTTGCTGCCGACGCCGTTCCAGATCGGTTTGGCATTGTTGCTGAGTACGTTGGGCATGTCGCGGATGAATGCCTGGATCTTGTAGCTGCCAGCGCGACCGTACACGGTCTGGTAATACTGATCCTCGTCACTGATGCGACTGCCGCGAATTTCCGCATACGTGCCATCGGCAGCGCGCTCGAAACTCAAATCGAACAGACCGAGCACGAGCCCGCTGTTCCATTTCACGTAACGATTCCACAGCGCGTTCTTGTCATCGCCGCCGGTGCCGAGATAGCCGATTTGCAGCACGCCGTAATACGACCAGTCATCGGC
>JANXUW010000112.1 GCA_025351985.1 Pseudolysobacter sp. | reverse complement strand
GTGGAAGAAGTGCTGTATCCGGCGATGGAAGATTTCCAGATCGACATCATGATCGGCGAAGGCCCGGCTGCGCGCTCGATCAAGCTAGACCTGCCACCGTTCACGCTGATCGGCGCGACCACGCGCGCTGGCTTGCTCACCGCGCCGTTGCGCGATCGTTTCGGCATCGTGCAACGCCTCGAATTTTATACGCCCGGCGAACTCGCTGCGATCGTGCGGCGTTCGGCGAAGATCCTCGGTATTTCGTGTGCGGACGATGGTGCGGTCGAGATCGCCAATCGTTCGCGCGGCACGCCGCGTATCGCCAACCGGCTGCTGCGCCGCGTGCGCGATTTCGCGCAGATCAAGGCCGACGGCATCATCACGTGTGAGGTCGCCGCCGCGGCGATGGTGATGCTGAATGTCGACGCCGAAGGTTTCGATCAGCTCGACCGCCGCCTGCTCAGCACGATCATCGAAAGTTTCGACGGCGGTCCGGTCGGCGTCGAATCGCTGGCCGCGGCGCTCAGCGAAGAGCGCGGCACGATCGAGGATGTGGTCGAGCCGTTTCTGATCCAGCAAGGCTTTCTCATGCGCACTGCGCGCGGCCGCATGGCGACCAGCAAAACCTATCGTCATCTCGGTTTGAAACCGCCGCCGCGCGCGAACCAGCCGCAGCCCGAACTGTTCGTCGATGACAATGTCTGAGCGCATCGAGCCGGAAAATTTCAGCTGGCCGGTACGCGTGTACTGGGAAGATACCGATGGCGGCGGCGTGGTTTATCACGCGGCGTATTTGTGTTTTTGCGAGCGCGCACGCACCGAATGGCTGCGCGCGCGCGGCATCGAACAAGAGCGTTTGCGCGCGGTCAGCGATGTCGTGTTTGTGGTTTGTGATGTCAACCTGAAATTCCGCAAACCGGCGCGGCTGGACGATCTGCTCGACATCAGCGTCGAGGTGCTCGAACGGCGCTCTGCGAGCATGACGTTTCAGCAGCGCCTGGTTCGCCGCAGCGATG
Organism: Pseudolysobacter sp.; assembly: GCA_025351985.1. Classification (GTDB taxonomy): domain Bacteria; phylum Pseudomonadota; class Gammaproteobacteria; order Xanthomonadales; family Rhodanobacteraceae; genus Pseudolysobacter. The sequence goes on along the minus strand of JANXUW010000112.1, from coordinate 1,281 downwards.
GCGCGTTGCTGGTCGAGGCGCGTTTGCGCGTGGCGTGTTTGCAGGCTTCCAGTTTTCGGCCGCGGCCGATTCCCGATGATTTATTGCAGGAGATTCCAAAGGCATGAACGGCGATCTGAATATTCTGCAACTGGTGCTCGGCGCCAGTTTGCTGGTGAAGTTGGTGCTCGGCGTACTCGTCGCATTTTCGTTCTTGTCGTGGGTGATCATCTTCCGCAAGAAGGCGATGCTGGATCGTGCGATGAACGGCGCGAACGCGTTCGAGGAACGATTCTGGTCGGGCGCCGACCTCGCGGTATTGCATCGCGAAGTCACTGCCGAAAGCGATCAGATCACTGGTATCGAAAGCATCTTCGAATCCGGCTATCGCGAATTCGCGCGGTTGCGCCAGCGCCGGCAGATGGATTCGCGCACGATGCTCGAAGGCGCGCAGCGTGCGATGCGCGTGGCGCTCTCGCGTGAGATCGATCGGCTCGAACAGAATCTCGAATTTCTCGCCAACGTCGGTTCGATCAGTCCGTACATCGGCCTGTTCGGCACGGTGTGGGGAATCATGGGCGCGTTCAGCGGTTTGGCCTCGGTAAAAGAAGCCACGATTGCGATGGTCGCGCCCGGAATTTCCGAAGCGCTGATCGCCACCGCGATGGGTTTGTTCGCCGCGATTCCGGCGGTGTGGGCTTACAACCGCTACGCCACGCGACTTGAGCGCATCACCGTGCGCTACGAGAGTTTCCTCGAAGAATTTTCCTCGATCCTGCAGCGCCAGGCGCACATCGAAGATCACGGCAATGCGTGAGAAATTTAACCCTGCGTTCCCCATCGTCACGTTGAAAGCATGACCATGCAGACCGGACAACGCCGCAAACGCCGCAAACTCAAGGCCGAAATCAACGTCGTGCCGTACATCGACGTGATGCTGGTGCTGTTGATCATTTTCATGGTTACCGCGCCGCTGCTGAATCTCGGTGTGGATATCCAACTGCCGCAATCCGCCGCCAAGGCGCTGCATCCCGACAAGGAGCCAGTGGTGATCAGTGTCGATGAAAAAGGCGCGTATTTCCTGACTCTCGGCGGCACGCCACGCGAGCCGATCGATGGTGCCGTGCTCGTCAAGAAAGTCTCCGCATTTGTGCGCCAGAATCCCGATGTGCCGGTGATGATCGGCGGCGACGAGCGCGTCGATTACGGCAAGGTCTATCAGGTGATGGTGTTGCTGCAGCAGGCCGGCGTGCCGAAGGTCGGCCTGATGAGCGCGCCGATCCAAGAAACCAAACCACGCTG
>JANXUW010000108.1 GCA_025351985.1 Pseudolysobacter sp. | reverse complement strand
GCAGCAAATGGTGAAACTGATAAATGAATCCGAGCGAACGATTACGCTCGCGGCCGCGCTCACGATCCGACAGTTTCGACAACGCCCGACCCGCGACTTCGACTTCACCCGAACTCAAGGTGTCGAGGCCACCGAGAATATGCAGCAAGGTACTTTTACCCGTACCGGACGCGCCGACGATGGCCATGGTTTCGCCGCGACGCAATTCGAAACTGGCATCGCGCAAGACTTCCGTGCGCAGTTTGCCCTCCTGGTAGGTTTTGCTGACATGCGCGGCGCGCAGCACGACTTCGCCATTGTTCATCGCTTGATTACTCATAACGCAACGCCTCCGCCGGATGCGTGCGCGCTGCGCGCCATGCCGGATACAGCGTCGCGAGCAGACAAAATATCAGCGCGACCAGCGCGATCCAGCCGACATCATTCCAGTGCATATCCGACGGCACTTCGCTGATGTAGTAGATATCCGCCGAGAGGAATTCAACGCCAAGCAGATGCTCTACCCATTTCGCCAGCGCCGCCAGATTCAGCGACAGCGCGACGCCGCCGAGCACGCCGAGCAAAATTCCGAACACGCCGACCAGCATGCCTTGCACCATGAACACGCCCATGATGCTCGCCGGCGAAATTCCGAGCGTGCGCAAGATCGCGATATCGGCTTGCTTGTCGTTGACCAGCATTACCAGCGCGGAGACCAGATTGAAAACGGCCACCGCCATGATCAGCGAAAGAATGATCGACATCACCATTTTTTCCATCGCGATCGCGCGGAAAAAATTCGCGTGACCCTGGCGCCAATCCTGCACGCGATACAGATGGCCGAGCTTGTCGGTGAGATCCTGCGCAACATCCCAGGCGACGAACATGTCGTCGAGTTTCAGGCGCACGCCGGTCGGGCCGTCGAGCTGGTAGAGACGCTCGGCATCGTCCATTTGCATCACGGCGAGGCCGGAATCGTATTCCTGGAAACCCGCTTCGAAAATTCCGACGACGTTGAAACGTCGCGTGCGCGGAATCGCACCGAGCGGCGTGGCGCGAAACTCCGGCGCGACCACGATCACCGAATCACCGACTTCCACTCCCAGCGACATCGCCAGTTCGCGCCCGAGCACGATACCCCAGCCGCCGGCCTTGAGATCGTCGATTTTTCCGGCGACCATTTTTTTGCCGATCTCGGAAACCTTGCTTTCCTGCTCCGGCAGCACGCCGCGGATGACCACGCCGCTGACACGCTCGCCGTGTTGCAGCATCGCTTCGCGTTCGACGTAAGGCGCCGCGCCAAGCACATGCGGCGCGGCTTCGGCGGTGCTCACGGTGTTCTGCCAGTTCACAACGCCACCGTTGTCCAGGCTGGAAATGGTCGCGTGCGAAACCATGCCGAGAATGCTGTCGCGCAACTCCTTGGTGAAGCCGTTCATCACCGACAGCACGGTAATCAACACCAGCACGCCCACGGCGATGCCGAGGATCGAGGCCAACGAGATGAACGAGATGAAATGGTTGCGGCGTTTGGCGCGGGTGTAGCGCAGGCCGATGAAGAGTTCTAGGGGGCGAAACATTCGGTCGGGCAATCCATTCGGTTAGCGTGGCGGACGTCAGTGCAGCTAGGACACGCAATGGCGGCGAGAGTGCCTCAGCTTTTCGCAGAGTTCAAGCAAAACGCGTGGCTCGCGAATGATTCGTTTGCGTTTCGTTTATTGCGGATTTCATCGTGAGCGATCGCCGGTCGTATTATCCGGCACGGCGCGTGCGAGACGCACACACAATCGACGCCGGGTTTCCGCATCCAGATTATCCGGCAGCAATACCGCATCAAAACGCCGACGACCATGCAGGCGAAAACGCAGCACCAGCAACCAGCCGATACGCGTACTGCCGATCAGCTCGGCGATATGCGGATCGTCGCTGCCGGCATGCAGGCGCCAGTAACCTTGGCCGTGCCAGACCAGACTCGTCCAGTTCGGTTGCAGCAGTCGGCGCAGCGAATAACCGAGATAGACCAGCAGGATGATCGCCAGCGATAGTTTTAACGCTGGCGGCGCGTTACAAAAAATGAGTCCGAGCAACGCCAGAACAGCGACGATCAACAACGCCGCGAGCAACCAGCGCGACGGCCGATAATCAAATACGATGGTGGGTGCGGATGTCGTCAACGATATTCTGCACGGCGGGATGTGAGCTGCGGCTGCGGCCCATGATCCAGTCCCACACATCGGGATCCTGCGCATCGAGCAAATCGGCGAACGCGTTTTGCGCAGCAGCATCCCTGGTCAGATAACGCGTGTCGAGGTACCACGTCAGCAATCGATCGAGCTCGCGCGTACCGCGGCGACAGCGCCAGCGCAGGCGGTTGATCGTTGCATCATTCATCGCGCTTGCGGCTCAACGCTGGGTTACGCGCCACGACGCTGAATCATGAGTTTCTTGATTTCGGCAATCGCCTTGGCCGGGTTCAGGCCTTTCGGGCACGTCTTGGCGCAATTCATGATCGTGTGGCAACGATACAGGCGGAACGGATCTTCGAGATCGTCGAGGCGCGCGCCGGTATCTTCATCGCGTGAATCGATGATCCAGCGATACGCCTGCAGCAAAACCGCCGGGCCGAGATAACGATCGCCGTTCCACCAGTAACTCGGGCACGAGGTCGAGCAGCACGCGCACAGGATGCATTCGTACAGGCCGTCGAGCTTGGCGCGATCCTCTTTCGATTGCAGCCGCTCGGTGTCCGGCATCGGCGTGCTCTGCGTGCGAATCCACGGTTTGATCGACGCGTATTGCGCGTAGAAATGGCTGAGGTCGGGCACCAGATCCTTGATTACCGGCATGTGCGGCAACGGGTAGATTTTCACCTCGCCCTTGCAGTCTTCGATCGCCTTGGTGCACGCCAGCGTGTTGGTGCCGTCGATGTTCATCGCGCACGAACCGCAGATACCTTCGCGGCACGAACGGCGGAAAGTCAGCGACGGATCGATCTCGTTTTTGATCTTGATCAGCGCATCCAGCACCATCGGTCCGCACGCGGCCAGATCGACTTCGTAGGTATCCGTGCTCGGATTCTGGCCGGCATCGGGACTCCAGCGATACACCTTGAAGTTGCGCACTTTCTTCGCGCCGGCCTTGGCCGCGAAATGTTTGCCCTTCTGCACCTTGGAATTTTTCGGAAGCGAAAACTCTGCCATGTCGATCCTTAGCTACTGCTCCGGTCTACCGGAGATTTGCGATAATTTCTGACGCGATAATCGTCGCTCAATACGTGCGTGCTTTGGGCGGCACGACGTCGACATCGCTGGTCTGGGTATACATGTGTACCGGTCGGTAATCGAAGGTGGCCTTGCCTTGCGCATCGACGTTCACCAGCGTGTGTTTCTGCCAGTCGACATCGTTGCGATCCTGGAAATCCTCGCGTGCATGCGCGCCGCGGCTTTCCGGACGGTTTTCCGCCGAGTACATTGTTGCCACCGCCTGGCCGAGCAGATTCTGCAATTCGAGCGTTTCGATCAGGTCGGAATTCCATACCAGCGAACGATCGCTCACGCCGACATCGGCAAACGAATCGTACGCCGCGCTGATTTTCTTGCAGCCGTCCTTGAGCGTTTCGCCGGTGCGGAAAACCGCGGCGTCCTGCTGCATGATGCGTTGCATGTTGAGGCGAATATCCGCCGTCTTCATCGAGCCGTTGGAATGCAGCACGCGATCGATATTCGCGATCGACTCCTCGCCGACCGACGCCGGGATGATCGGCAGCGGCGTGCCCGGCTTCAGGATCTGCGCCGTGCGGTTCGCGACGGCACGGCCGAACACGACGATATCGAGCAGCGAGTTCGCACCGAGTCGGTTCGCGCCGTGCA
>JANXUW010000100.1 GCA_025351985.1 Pseudolysobacter sp. | reverse complement strand
GACTCCGCATTATCCGTGCCTTCGATGGCGTACCACATGCAAACCTCTGATCGGTGATTCTCTATCGCATATGCTAACCGATAGCCGCACGAATCGCAGGCTTGACGGTTTTACGTACAACCGCCACGCTGCGCTGATGGGCAATCGACTCGAAGTGCATCCCACACACCCGCAAGCGCGTCTGATCGCACAGGCCGGCGATCTTTTGCGTGGCGGCGGATTGATCGCCTACCCCACCGATTCGGGCTATGCGCTGGGTTGGCATCTGGACAGTCGCCAGGCTCAGGAGCGCGTGATAAAGCTCAGGGGACTGGACTTCAAGCATAACTTTACCGTAGTGTGTCGCACTATCAGCGAGATCGGCACCTACGCACGCATGCACGACGCGGCGTTTCGCCTGATCCGATCGCTTACTCCGGGCGCATACACCTTCATTCTGCCAGCCACCGCGCAATTGCCGCGGCGATTGCAGCAGGAGAAAAAACGTTCCGTCGGAGTGCGCATTCCGGATCATCCGACCGCGTTGGCCTTGGTGGAAAAACTCGGCGAACCGTTATTGAGTTCGAGCCTGGTTCTTCCGAATGAGGACATGAGCGGCTGGGAAGTGGACGACTTGTATCAGCGCATTGAGCGCGACGTGGATCTTTTTCTGGATAGTGGTTTCTGCGGCAATGAACCGACCACGGTCATCGACCTGCTCGGCGACAATCCGCAAATAACGCGGCAAGGCAAGGGCGAAGCGCCGCTGCTTTGACCGATACGGCAGCGCCACAGGGCGCGCTGCGTGATGCAATATCAGCTCGAACCGACGACCGCAGACGCGGATATTCGCGGTTTCACCAATCATTAGCATGACTGAAACTCTTTCGATAAACCCAGCGTATGCAGGCGAATCGCGCGTATTCGACGGGCAGACCGAGCACTCACAGCTGCGCATTTGCAGGCGCAACGATATGCATTCCGGCGCACGCAGAAGTTTCGTGAAATGAGTTCCGCCCAGACCGCAACATCACTGGATACAACGGCGGAAACAACGCCAGGCACGGGAATTTTTCATCCCGTGCCACAGCAGCAGGAAATGCCGCTGGCACTGGTACGCGGCCAGCCGATGCTGGAAATGCCGCAGGATTTGTACATTCCGCCGGATGCGCTTGAGGTCATTCTCGAAGCCTTCGAAGGGCCGCTGGATTTATTGCTGTATCTGATTCGCCGGCAAAATCTGGACATACTCGATATTCCGGTCGCGGAGATCACGCGCCAGTATGTCGACTACATCGATCTGATGTTGGACCTGCGTCTGGAACTGGCTGCCGAATATCTCGTGATGGCGGCGATTCTTGCAGAAATAAAATCGCGTTTGCTGTTGCCGCGACCGCCAGCTGCCGAGGGCGAAGAACACGATCCACGCGCCGAATTGATCCGGCGTTTGCAAGAATACGAACGTTTCAAAAAGGCTGCCGAGGAGATCGAAGCACTGCCGCGACTGGAACGCGATTTTGCACTGGCCTCAGTCGATGTGCCGGACAAGAATGTGATCCGCCTGCCGCCGCCGGTGGATTTGCGCGAGTTGCTGCTGGCGCTGAAAGATGTGCTCAAGCGCGGTGAACTGCATGGTCATCACGCGATCAAGCGCGAGGCCTTGTCGGTACGCCAGCGCATGAGCGATGTATTGCAAAGCCTGCACGATGGCGAGTTCCACGACTTCGTATCGTTGTTCAAGGTCGAGGAAGGTCGACTCGGTATCGTGGTGACATTCCTGGCCTTGCTCGAACTGGCCAAGGAGCAACTGATTGAAATCATGCAAAGCGAAGCACTCGCGCCGATCTATCTGAAATCGCTGGTTTCGGTCGACTGAAAAAAAACACGACCGAACGCCGATTTGCGGCTGCATTTCAACGCTGCACAGCCAGCCGATCGGCGCCAGCACTATCTCCGAACCGATGAACATTTTTACCGTCGCAAGTCACAACACCTGACCTACATGATCGAACTCGCCCAACTCAAACGCATCACCGAAGCCGCCCTGCTCGCCGCCGGGCAGCCGCTGACGATCGTGCAAATACTCGCGCTGTTCGGCGAGGAAGAAATGCCCAGCCACGACCAGATCGCGCAGGCACTCGACGAACTGCGCCAGGATAGCGAGCAGCGTGGCGTGAAACTGGTCGAAGTCGCCTCGGGCTTTCGTTATCAGGTGCGGCACGAGGAACATCAATGGGTAGCGCGGCTGTGGACCGAGCGGCAAACGCGGTATTCGCGCGCGCTGCTCGAAACGCTCGCGTTGATCGCGTACCGCCAGCCGATCACGCGCGGCGAGATCGAACAGATCCGCGGTGTTGCCGTTTCGACCAATATCATCAAGACGCTTGAAGAGCGCGAATGGGTGCGCGTCGTCGGTTATCGCGATGTGCCCGGCAAACCCGCGATCTATGGCACCAACAAGAATTTTCTCGACTATTTCAATCTGAAATCGCTTGATCAACTGCCGCCGCTGGCCGAGATCCACGACATGGACGATCTCGATCCGCAGCTCATGCTCGGACCGTCCGCTGCGCCGATTGCGCTGGTTGCGGAAGTCGACAACGACGAGACATCAGCCGAACTCGCGTCGGGCGAACAACCAATAACCGAATCACACGAAGAATCCGACGAATTGATCGAACCAACAAGCACACCACCCTCTTCCGCTGCGCACGAAACCGTGCCGGTCGAACACCACGATGCCGAGCGCATCGAATCCAACGACATTGCGGTCGACGCAACGTCCCTTCCACCCACCAGTGAATCCCTCGACGCGGCAACCGCCGACGACGAGACTGCCGCCACCCCGGAGCAACCCGCATGAACGCGCCAACGCGCACCGTCCTTAGTCTCAAACGCCCGCAAGAAGGCGACATCGTTCTGGAAGAACGCCTGCACAAAGTGCTCGCCACCGCCGGCCTCGGCTCGCGCCGCCTGCTCGAAACCCGCATCGAGGCGGGTGAAGTCAAGGTCAACGGCAGCGCTGCCACGCTCGGCTCCAGCCTGCGTCCCGGCGATCGTGTCGAACTCGACGGCAAGTTGTTTGTCGCCGTCACCGACAACAACGAAAACGCCGAAGTGCTGGTCTACCACAAGCCCGAAGGCGTGGTCACCACGCGCGACGATCCCGAAGGTCGCCCGACCGTGTTCGAACAGTTGCCGCGCCTGAAAGGTGCACGCTGGATCACGATCGGTCGCCTCGACATCAACACCACCGGCTTGCTGCTGCTGACCACCGATGGCGCGCTCGCCCACACCTTGATGCATCCGAGCACCGAGGTCGCGCGCGAATACATCTGCCGCGTGCACGGCGAAGTGCCGGACGAGGCGCTGGAAAAATTGCAGAGCGGCGTCGAACTGGAAGACGGCCCGGCACGCTTTGAAGAACTCGCCATCATCAGTCGCGGCGACAGCCACTCGTGGTTCCGCATCGTGCTGCGCGAAGGTCGCAACCGCGAAGTTCGCCGCATGTGGGAATCACAAGGTTTGATGGTCAGCCGACTCAAGCGCACGCGTTATGGCAATGTCGAATTGCCACGTCTGCTGCGCAAGGGCGGCTGTGAAAATCTGGATGCGGATCAGGTCAAGGCCTTGCGTCAACTGGTCGGTGCCACAGCACCCGAACCGGTGCTGACGTTGCAGCCGGTGATCAACCAGCGCCGCGCCAAAACCGGTAACGAATTCCGTCCCGAACCGCGCGCGCAACAAGCGTGGACCGGTAGCAGCAGTCACGACGAAGGTCGCGAGCTACGCGCGTTCG
>JANXUW010000067.1 GCA_025351985.1 Pseudolysobacter sp. | reverse complement strand
CTCGGCGTGCCGGTTTATTTTTTTATGCGCGGGCGGAAATCGGCTCTATAGATACGTGCAAGCTAGCCGCAGCGAACGCGTGACTTGGTGATTGATAATCAGCTATCCGGGAACGGCTCAAGCTTCTGGCAAGCAATCATGGAAATCGCGACTGAGGGCTTCCATGTAACGAGCAATATCCGTATAGGCCATGTCGCTACCCTGGCCCCTTAGCGTTCTGGTGTTTCGCGCAGCGGTGAAGCGCGGCGTTTGGCAACGCTTTTGGCTTCGTGCTGTCAAGCGTGACCCTATATAACGAGTTCGTTACCATTCGTTCTGCTCGAAAGCGCTTTGGGACTCGTGAAAATTGCCGACGATTGTCCGGCCGCAAGGCGATGGGCTTCCGTGCCGTTGGCGTGTGCAGCCCTATCCCGCGTGGCGGCGCGGCCTATGCAGCCGAACAATCAGGGTCGGCAGGAAGGTTCTCGTCCATCGCGCATTCCGCGCGGCGCGAAAGGAGGCCTCAATGGACTACCACGACATGCTCGCGCTGCTGACTGCCTTGACGCAGTTGGTGGCAGCCGTTGCCCAACTGATAACAGCGCTGCGGCGGCCTCCGTGAGCCGGCGACCATCGCATCCAAGCTGTAGCGGCTCATATAAACCGCACTCTACAGACCGGCACACCCATTCTTTGGCATTTAATTAAGCATCATTTGATGCTAATATCGTGCCTATATTGGAGGAATTCACCATGCGTACCACGCTTGCTCTTGATGACATACTCATTGCCAAGGCCCAAGCTTTCACCGGCTTGAAAGAGAAGTCCGCCTTGATTCGCGAGGCGCTCACAGCGCTCATTGAGCGTGAAAGCGCGCGACGTCTTGCCCTGCTCGGCGGCAGCGAGCCGAAGGCCACTAGCGCGTCGCGTCGCAGATCCGGGCGTGCATGATCCTGGTCGATAGCTCGGTCTGGATCGATCATCTGCGCAGCAGCGACAAGACGCTGAGCGATTTGCTGACCAACGGGCAGGTATTGAGCCACCCCTTTATCATCGGCGAGCTGGCCATGGGGAGTTTGCATCAGCGCGCAGTGATCCTCAGCGCCTTGCGCGATTTGCCGCAAGCGGTGGTCGCCGATGATGAGGAAGTGCTCGGTTTCATTGACCGACATCGCCTGTTCGGGCTGGGTATCGGCTACGTCGATGCCCACTTGCTGGCAGCCACCCGCCTGACCGCCGGTGCGTCGCTATGGACTCGCGACAAAGGTTTGCACGATGTGGCGAAGCGTCTGAAACTGAGCAGCGCGCAGGACCATTGACGTAACTCCATATCTCACGCCGCCCTATCGACGCAATGAGGTCGGCAGGAACCACAATGCGGAAGTGGAAGACGCCCTGCCGTTTGATGATGTAAGAGCCGCGCACTTGTCACCCAATATGTAGCAGAGGATGTAGCAAGCGGGACTAAAAGTGCCTTAGAAACAGCGAGTTATTGATTCTACAAGGTGAATGCCCGAGGCCGGAATCGAACCGGCATGACCTGTTTAGGGTCGACGGATTTTAAGTCCGTTGCGTCTACCGATTTCGCCACTCGGGCATAACTTGCGGAAAAGTGCGGCCTGGATCGTCGCGGCGCGATCACCACGCTAACGGACATGCGCACGAACATCGGAGTGGAGGCCAGGGCCGGAATCGAACCGGCATACGCGGCTTTGCAGGCCGCTACATCACCATTCTGCCACCTGGCCAATCCGTGAGACGCAAATCGCGTTGCGTCTCAGCAAAACAAATCATGATCCTGTCGCTGCACAATCGGGTCGTATGTTGAACCAGCAACGTGATCGGTTCAAGCGGAATCATTCGATGTGTTTACGATTGTCCCCGTGCAAATTGCGTCACCGACAATTTGCTCCGCTTGAAAAACCAAACCCCCGGATGGCCGAGGGTCTGGATGAAAAACTGGAGCGGGAAACGAGACTCGAACTCGCGACCCCGACCTTGGCAAGGTCGTGCTCTACCAACTGAGCTATTCCCGCGGGGAGTGCGCATTCTACGTATGGAGCTGCGGCTGTCAACCTCTGTGGTGAAAATTTATTTGTTGGCGATGATTTTTTCGCACCCGAATATACCTTCATCCACACTCACCGAATCCGTGAAAAACGTTGCCAGTGCTGGTTCAACGCTCAATGCCCGTCGCGCAACGCCGGCCACGCCGCACGCAGATATACCAGCGCGGACCAGATCGTCAGCGCAGCGGCCAGCACCAGCAAAG
>JANXUW010000049.1 GCA_025351985.1 Pseudolysobacter sp. | reverse complement strand
CTAGTATTTCTGCATGACCTTGTCCGATCTGCTGTGGTTGCAAAATTCGGTATTGCTCGGCGCGATCGTTATCGCGACGTGCTGGGAGTCATTGACTCCGGCGGTGCCGTTCCAGCATGTCGGTACGCGCGCATTGCATATCGGCCGCAATCTCGGATTTTTCATCGTCTCGACGATCGTCAGCAGCCTGCTGTTCGGCGGCTTGGTGGTACTCGTGCTGAACTGGGCACAGCGCAACGGCATCGGCCTGCTGCAACTGCTGCCACTGCCGTGGTGGCTGTTGTTGCCGATCGGATTTCTGCTGACGGATCTCGGCGATTATTTTTTTCATCGGCTGATGCACACGCACCGGATTTTGTGGCTCGCACATTGCGTGCATCATTCCGATCCGCACATGGATGCGAGTACCGCGTTGCGCACACATCCGGCGCAAAGTGCGGCGGCGCTGCTGTGGAAATTGCTGCTGGCGTTTGCGCTTGGCATTCCGCTGTGGGTGATCGCGCTGCACGATCTGATCAGCATCGGCATCACCATCCTGCATCACGGCAATCTGCGGTTTTCGCTGCGTATCGAACGGGTGCTGCGTTACGTCATCATCACGCCCGCGTTGCACCGCGCCCATCATTCGCCGCTGCAGCCGCGCTGCGATAGCAACTACGGCGGCCTGCTGGTGATCTGGGATCGCGTGCTCGGCACGTATTGCGAACCCGATGACAGCGGTATGCCCGAGCGCGTCGGGCTTGATGCGCTGCGCGAGCCAGCGACACAATCGATCTGGGGCATGCTGCTCACGCCGTGGCGCGTACGGCACATCGCGCAACTCTGACTTTCGGCGATGGTTTTCCCCGGCATGCAACCGCGATGCGGGCGGCCGTCTCTATTCGCCTCAAGACGAGTCGATTGGCGACTGCGATTAAACGCTTCCACCGCGCCGCGCATCGAAACATCCAGACGACGTCGTCTTGCCGCATTCTTCAGGAGATTTTTCATGTACCACACCTCATTGCAAAACGCCTTGCGCCTGATCCTCGGACTCGCCCTGAGCCTGCCGCTGCTCGCCGCGGCGAGAAGCCATGACAGTGGCAATGGCGATATCGACAAGGTCAACGGCAGCATCCATGTCGATGCCGGCCAGACCGCGGGCAAACTCAGCACAGTCAACGGCAGCATCCACGTCGCCGATGGTGCGCATGCCAGCAGCGCCGAGACAGTCAACGGTGCGGTCGATATCGGCGCGCAGTCGGATCTCGACACGGTGGAGACGGTCAACGGCGGCATCGTGATCGGGGAACAGACCAAGGTGCGCAAGACGGTCGAAGCGGTGAATGGCTCGATCTCGCTCGGACTAGGCAGCGATGTCGCCGGTCGTGTATCCAACGTCAACGGCGGCATCAAGCTGAAAGGTGCGCATGTCGGCGGCGGCATCGAAACGGTTTCCGGCGGCGTGACGATCGGCGCCGACAGCCGACTCGAAGGCGGCTTGCTCGTGAAAAAGCCGAGCTCGGGCTGGTTCAATTTCGGCATCGAGAAAAAGCCGCGCATCGTGATCGGCCCGCACGCGCAGGTGCAAGGCGGCTTGACCTTCCATCGCGAAGTCGAGTTGTACGTGAGCAGCTCGGCCAACGTCGACAAGATCGAAGGCGCGACGCCGGTGAGTTTCTCGGGTGATTCCCCCGCCGATTGAAAAACCGCCGGCAACGTAGCCAGCAAACGCTGCGTTGCCGGCTTCTCAACCATCCATCCACGGCCAGTAAATCGCGTGCGCTGCGCTAGCGCCCGGCGTTATTCATTTGCCCGCGATGCCCGATCAAACACCAGGAGAAATGATGAAACGTGGCCGTCGCATAACGATCTGGATCGCTGCAATTCTGGCGACTCTGCTGATGATCACGGGCATCGTGGCGTTCGCGTTTTTCCACACGTTTTATCCGGGCGCGCCGGCAGCGGATTTTCCGCCAGCGCCCGATACGACCACGGCGCAGCGCCAGGATCTCGCGTATTTCGAAAATTATTTGACGCTGAATCGCAGCTACACACCGGCGGCGCTCGAGCAGGCGAAAAACCTGCTCGTAGAATATCGCGCGAAGGCGGGTACGTTTTCGTCGGCGCAATTCGATCTGGCGATCGCGCGCATGGCCGCCCTCGCCGACAACGGCCATTCACACGTGTATCCCGGGCCTCTGTCGCGCCAACATAATCATCTTCCGTGTCATCTATACCATTTTGCCGATGGTTATTACGTGCTCCGCGCGCGAGGGGCATGCAAGCAATTGCTCGGCGCAAAAGTGGTCGCGCTCGATGGCCACGCGATCGATGGCATAGCCGATCGCATGTTCGTCTATTTCGGTGGCCCGAAAAATCATTACGACCAGTTCGCTGCGGTGTTTTTTCTCGAATCGCCGGAACTGCTGCACGCCGCCGGAATCGCCAATGCCGCGGATCAAACCAGCTTGCAGGTGATGCTGCGTGATGGTTCCGCACAAACCGTAATCGTCTCGGCAGAACCCGCAGACGCCGATGCGCCGCATGCCTATTCGGATGAATATCTCTCGCCCGCGCGCATCGAAAAAGAGCCGTCGGATTGGGCTGCGCTGCTGCCGGCGGATGCACCCATGCCGATGTTCCTGCGCGATTACGCCAACCCGTTCCATACGGAATACTGGCCCGATAAAAATGTGTCTTATGTGCAGTTTCGCAGCAACGCGGACGAACCCGGCCATCCGATCGGCGCGTTCATCGCGCAGGTCGAAAACGATATCAAGGCACACCGTCCGCGCCATATCGTGCTCGATCTGCGTCTCGACCAAGGCGGCAATTTCACCACTACTGCGGCGCTGATGAAAAATCTCGTCACCCTCGCCGATTCGGTCGAGCACGTGTATGTGCTGACCAGCGCATGGACGTTTTCC
>JANXUW010000048.1 GCA_025351985.1 Pseudolysobacter sp. | reverse complement strand
CTGCCTGGATTTGCCGATGCATCGGGTGGTTCAAGCGCGCGTGCGGGTCGTAGTCCACGTCGTGCGCCAACATCGCCCAGATCTGTCGGGCGTGTTTGTTGGCAATGGCCACGATCACCTTGCCGAACGGCATGCGTCCGTAGAGGCTGCGTATCCACAATTGTTCCGGCGTGGCCTTCTCGATAGCCACGGCCTTGGCGCGCCGCAGGCTGCTGCGTGCGCCCTGGATCAGCAACGTGCGCAGGTACGCGTCGTCGAGCCGCATCGATGGCGGATCGAGCCAGCAATATTTCCTTCAATTTGCACGGGATAAAGATGCTGATCTTCGCACTTTACCCGGCGCGCAAGCGCTGCGAATCAATCCCAGCAACGATTTTCTGATTGGCACGCCACGTGCTAAATGACTCCTGCGTCGCTAATTTTTCAGCGGCATTTTTTTTGAAGGAGCAGTCATGAATCAGAAAAGCAGCAGCGCGCCGCAGGTCAAGCCGGCGACCAAACCGGAGCAGGATGATGCGTCGCGCGGTACGCAGGCGGCATCGATCGAGTTGTCGCATTCGCAGCATCATGAAAAGGCTGGCGAACATCATCAGCAGGCCGCCGATCATCACAAGGAAGCTGCCAAACACTACGGTGCGGGCGACGATGCCAAGGGTGCACATCATGTGCACGTGGCGAGCGGACACGGCTTGCTGGCGAAGCAGCATGCATACGAAGCGAACATGCATTTTTCCAAGAAGCATGGCACCAAGCACCACTGATCGCCCTGTAACTTTTGCTTCCTTGCCTTGCCACTATCGACGAGAGAATTCCCATGCGTAAAAAATTCAATTCCATCCATTTGGCCGCATCGCTTGCGATGCTGGCGATCTCCGGTACTTCCGCCATCGCGCAACAGACTCCACCTGCCGCGGCGCCGGTGACGTCGACAGCTGCAGACAACACGCGGCTGAATACACGTGACAAATCGGCTGACACGATGAAGCCGACCGATCAGCCGAACAACAGCGCCGACATCAAGGTGGCTGCGGCTGTGCGTAAGTCGATCGTCGACGAAAAATCGCTGTCGATGCTCGCGCATAACGTCAAGTTGGTGGCCAGTGCGGGTGTGGTCACGCTGCGAGGCCCGGTCGCGAGCGCGGATGAAAAAATCAAGGTTGGCAAATTGGCTGCGAGCGTCTCCGGCGTTTCGCAGGTGAATAACGAGTTGGATATCAAACAGTAATCAACAGGAGAACTTCCATGAAAGCATCTGTGTATTGCACCACCAAAACCATCGGCCAGGCCGAGGCCATCGTCGACGAACTCAAGCTAGCCGGATTCACCAACAACGACATTTCGGCGTTGTTGCCCGACAAACGCGGCACCAAGGATTTTGCGCATGAGCACAACACCAAGGCGCCCGAAGGCGCGACCGCAGGCGGTGTTGCCGGCCTCGGCGTGGGTGCCGCGCTCGGCTGGCTGGCGGGCATTGGCTCGCTCGCTATTCCGGGCGTCGGACCGTTCATTGCGGCGGGCCCGATCATGGCTGCGCTCGGCGGCGCTGCCGTGGGTACGGCCGCTGGCGGCGTGATCGGTGCGCTGGTCGGTATGGGTATTCCGGAATTCGAAGCCAAGCGCTACGACGAGAAGATCAAGACTGGCAACATCCTGATTTCGGTGCATACCGAAGATGGCAAGCAGCGCGATGTGGCGAAGGATATTTTCAAGCGCAATCACGCTGACGATATCTCGATCGGATCCGAAGCCAAGGCGCCGGCTGCCGCGGCATAAACAGCGACAGATTCTACGGAGACCGGGTTCGCCCGGTCTCTTCTTCTCGTACTTGAAATCTGCCGCGCGTAATTTGTTTGGCTATCTGATAGCCATCGCGGTCGATACGGGTGCGCTGGCGCTATTGAAAAAAGCCGGCATCAATCCGGACGCCGGTGTATTCGATACCAGCCAGCCGAAAGAATTTGTCGCTGCGGCAAAATATCCGCCAGTGGCAACGAGAAAAATCCGTGCGTACTTTGGCGTAAGCTGCAACGATCAATCAACGAGGAAATATCATGGACAAGCAGGATCCCGATTCCTACATGCTCGCGCATATCGGCAAGCTCGTGGCCGAGGAAGACCGACTGCATTCGAGCGGCGAAATGTCCGATGTGGATCGCCAGCGTCTCGCGCATATCGGCGTGCAGCTGGATCAAAGCTGGGATCTGCTGCGTCAGCGTCGCGCGCGCCGCGAGTTCGGTGGCGACGTGCACGATGCCGCGCTGCGCCCCGCCGAAGTCGTCGAGAAATACCAGCCGTAGCGCGGATTTGCGAGGCGTCAGCTCTTCGCTGACGCGAGTGCGGTTATTCGTGTTGCAAGATCCGACATAATGGCAAAACCTGCATCGATCCGGCTGGTAATTGTTTCAGCCGGATCGATGCCTTGGCGAAAAATCAGCTCGCGCCGTTCATTCGATCGAGCCATCGCGCCGCCGCCGCAAATGCAGCATTGCGGTGGTCCCGAGCAACATCAGGCTGGTCAGGATCAAGGTCCAGATCGTCGAAGCCGGAATCGCTGATGGCGCTACGGCGGCCACGGTGAAGACGGTCGGCTGACCGGTGTTGCCGGGCGCGCTTGTCAACACGGTGGTTTCGTTGCTGCCGTTGCTGTCAGCGTCATAACTCGCCGAGCCTTGATTGCTGATGCGTTGGCCGGCGGTGCCAGCAGCGATGGTCGCCGGAATCGTGATCGTGATCGAACCACCCGCTGGAATGCTGCCGTTCCAGGTCACCGGATTGACGCTCGCAGCGGATACGGTGCCAGAACTCGCTGTTGGCGTACCCACGGTCAATCCGACAGGCAGCATGTCGCTGAACTCATTGCCGGCATTGTCCGGCTGTGCTGCCGTGCCGGAGTTGGTCAAAGTAATCGTGTAGATGACCGTGCCGCCGGCAAGCTGATTGCCTCCCGAGATAGTCTTGGTGGCACTGATCACCGGGGCGGGCGGAGCGAACACGACGAACGAAGTGGGATCATTGGTACCGGGCAGTGAGGGATCGTCCGTGGTCGTGGTCGATTCGTTGACGCCAAGGTTGTTGGCATCGAAGTGGACCGTGCCCTGGTTGGTGATCGTCTGGCCGGTGGTGTTCGCGGCGATGGTCGCCGGGATGATAATGTTGACCCCGCCGCCGGCAGGAATGACGCCGTTCCACGATACCGTCGAGCCGACTACCGAGGCAGTACCCGAGCTTGCTGTGACCGTACCTGCGCTAAGTTGCGCAGGTAGCACGTCGGTGAACTCGTCGCCAGCGTTATCTGGCTGGGTACCTGTACCGGAATTGGTCAGGGTTACGACGTAGGTCACGCTGCCACCGGAGGTCTGGTTACCTGCGACGATTTGTT
The DNA here is from genome assembly GCA_025351985.1 of Pseudolysobacter sp. GTDB lineage: Bacteria > Pseudomonadota > Gammaproteobacteria > Xanthomonadales > Rhodanobacteraceae > Pseudolysobacter. Next base: position 1,972 of record JANXUW010000048.1, on the reverse strand, counting down.
TGGTCGCCGTGATCAACGGGAAAGTCGGCGCAAGCACGACAAACGATGTCGGATCGGCGGTTCCGCCAACGGACGGGTCATCGGTCAGCACGGCGGTCTCGTTGGTACCGTTGCCATCGGCATCGACGTTCATCGTGCCCTGATTGGTGATGGTCTGGCCTGTCGTGCCAGTCGCGATGGTTGCCGGGATCGTGATAGTCATCGAATTATTCGCCGGGATGAAACCGTTCCAGGTCACCGGGTTTACGCCGGGTGCCGATACCGTGCCGGTGTTTGCAGTGGGCGTGCCCACGATAAGACCGGCCGGCAAAAGATCGGTGAATTCAGCTCCGGCGTTGTTCAGTTGCGTCGCATTACCCGAATTGGTCAGCACGATGGTGTAGACCACGCTGCCACCGGCAATCTTGGAGCCGCTCAAAATGGCCATGCTGCCGGTGATCACCGGTGCAGCCACAGGCGCGTTGCAGACCGCTGGCGTGACCGTGACCGAGAAAGCGCGGATATTGCCGGTGTCGCCGGTGAAGAAATCCTGCGCCTGCAGGTTCCACGTGCCGTTCGCATTCTGGCCGCGGAATGCCGCCAACGGTGCATTCGGCGCAAACGTGCCGGTGAAAGGTGCCTGCGCCGTCGCTACGGACTGAATGTTCGTCGCAGCGCTGTCATCGAGTACTGTCTGGCAGAAATTGTTGCCGCCGCCATCGGTCCGGTTGATCAACAGCACCGACGACGCGGAAGGGGAGGTGAGTGTGATCTGGAGGTCGTTGACGAAAGAGTGGTCGAGCCCGACCCTGGTCGATCCTGCAGTAGCGTCGCACGCGGTGCCATCGATACTGAAGATGGTGGAATAAATATTGCTGGGTATGCCGGAAACTGCCAAGGGCACGATCGCCGCGACACCGCCGACATTGCCGCCCGCGCTATCGGGAATGGGTACGGCTGCTCCGGTGTAGCTGGTGGTGACCGGTGTGCCCGGTGAACCGGTTTGAATGCTGAAATTGAACGTTTGTGGGCTGCTACCTCCGGTGTAAGTCACGGTCAGAGTGAAATCGATGAGGCCACCGCACGGCGTAGCGCTGCCGACCTGGAAAGAGAAGGGCGTCGCATTGTTGCCGCCGGCAGCGGGTGCGAGATCCGCATAGGTCGATGTACTCGAGACGATGCTTACGCCTGGCGTTACAGAGCTCAAGACGGCGCTAATCGCCGTCGCGCCGAGGCCGCCAGCATTGGTCAACGGCACGGTCAGGCCCCAGGTTTCGTTGTTCTCCACATAGACGTCACCATCGCCAAGGATTTCCGTACGAGCAACAGCGCCGGCACTGAGGAACGCCGCCTGCGTTGCCCCCACCGCCTGGAGCGCGGCGTGCGCCATGACGATGCCGGCGCCGGTGTCGCGATCGGTGCCAGGATCCTGAATATCGATGGCCGAGCTGATCAAGGCCGTGCGAATTTGTGCGGGCGTCAAACTCGGCACTGCCGACTTGAGCAGCGCAGCGATGGCAGCGGCATGTGGTGCAGCTGCCGACGTGCCGAAAAACGGGCTGTAGCCCGGAGCTGCTACCGAGACGCCGTCAGCCGCCGTGATATCCGGCTTCTGACGCACAACGCCGCCGGTGCGGGTGCGATTTCCTGGCGTAATTTCAGCGCCAGTCGTATCCAGAAGAATGCGTCGCGGGCCATCCGAGGTAAAGCTCTCGCTCACATTGGCGGAAGTGAACAGGCCGGGATACGGCCCGGTGGCGGCATTGGGCGATGTCGAGATTGGTGTTGCCGCGACACTGAAAGCATCGACCGCACTGCTATGGCCGCGCGTCGCGCCGCTGGTCGCCAACGAGGCGTCCAGCTTTCCTTTGAGAACCGTCAAGTTGAACATCGGTGTGCTGGAGGTTGTGCCCGACGCGAATTTGTCTATCAGCAGACGTTCGCCAGCGAACGTGCCGGCGCCGATGTATTCGATCGCGAAATCGTCGCCACC
>JANXUW010000037.1 GCA_025351985.1 Pseudolysobacter sp. | reverse complement strand
TGTGGCGAGAGCTCCAGGCCGATCACGAACAGCAACATCACCACGCCGAATTCGGCCAGATGCGACGACTGCTCGGTCTGCGTGAAAACATGCAGGCCCTGTGGCCCGAGCAACAGTCCGGCGCCGAGATAACCGAGCACCGCACCGACGCCCGCGCGTTTCGCCAGCGGCACGGCGATGACCACGGCGAGCAGATAAATCACCGCGATTTGTAGCATGGATGTGGATTCCATCAGGTCTGTCTCCGGTCGATCTTGATTATAGAGGCGTTGCGATGGAAAACATCGCGACCGATACGCAGCGATGGCGCGATTTGTGCGCGATACGCGTGCAGATATCGCGTGTCGCAACATTTGAGATCGACGCCGCGCAGACTTCGAAAACTCGATCAGGAGAATGTGATGTCCCGCAAAAGTCCATCGCCAGATTCACGCCAGCGTCGCCGCGGCAATGCCGTTCGTATTGATATCGTCGCCATGCGTCGGCTGATTTACGCGTGGCTCGCGATAGGCACTATCGCGGTGATCTATCTGCTCGCCGTGGTCATCGCCGTGCCGCTGGCGAAACGCGCCGGTGTTGGCGCCGTGCTCGGTTATCTCGGTGCGGGATTGCTGCTCGGGCCGCAAGGTTTGCACCTGTTCACGCAGACTGAGCAGTCATCGCATCTGGCCGAGTTCGGCGTGGTGATGCTGCTGTTCGTGATTGGCCTGGAACTCTCGCCACAACGCCTGTGGGTGATGCGGCGCACCGTGTTCGGCTCGGGCAGTTTGCAGGTTGCGTTATCCGCGATATTGATCGGCGCAGCAGCGATGTTGTTCGGCCTGGACTGGAAACTTTCGCTCGTGCTGGGCCTGGGCCTGGCCTTGTCATCGACCGCTATCGATCTGCAGATCCTGTCGGAACGGAAGGAAGTTTCCGCCCCGCACGGTCGCCTCGGTTTTGCGATTCTGCTGTTTCAGGACGTCGCCGCGATTCCGATTCTCGCGCTCGTGCCGCTGCTCGGATCGAACTCGCCGAACGCCGCGCCCGATCCGCTGGCCGCGTTGCGCGTGATCGGCCTCATCGCGGTCGTCGTGGTCGGCGGGCGTTTATTGTTGCGGCCGTTCTTCCGCGCCGTGGCGCGCGCACGCAGCCTCGAAACCTTCACCGCGAGCGCGTTGCTGGTGGTGATCGGCATTTCGTGGGTGATGCAGTTGGCCGGCATCTCGATGTCGCTCGGCGCATTCCTCGCCGGCATGTTGCTGGCCGATTCGGAATTCCGCCACGAACTCGAAGCGCAGATCGATCCGTTCAAGGGTCTGCTGCTCGGCCTGTTTTTTGTCAGCGTCGGCATGTCGGTGGATTTGAGTTTGATCCTGCGCGAGCCGTGGTTGATCGGCGGATTGCTGCTCGCGCTGTTTGCGATCAAGGCGGTCGTGCTGTATCTGGTCGGGCGCCATTCCGGCAAGCTCGACAAGGATCATGCGCTGCAACTCGCCGCGCTGCTCGCGCAAGGCGGCGAATTCGGTTTTGTCGTTTTCAGCCTCGCCGAAGGCGATGGTTTGCTGACTGCCGACCTGCACAAATTGCTCGTCGTCGTGATCACATTGTCGATGGCGGCGACGCCGCTGGTGGTGATCGGACTGAGCAATCTGCTGAGCAAGCGCCCCGCTGCGCCGGAACAACCGTTCGACGAAATCGACAATGAAAATCCGCGCGTGATCATCGCCGGTTTCGGCCGCGTCGGCCAGATCGTCGCGCGTATTTTGCGCGCGCAACATATCGCGTTCACTGCGCTCGAACACAGCGCCGAGCAAGTCGAATTTTCGCGTCGATTCGGCAGCAAGATCTATTTCGGCGATCCAAGCCGGCCGGAATTATTGCGCGCCGCCGGCGCCGACAAGGCCGAAGTTTTTGTGCTGACCACCGACGATGCCGAGACCAGCATCCGCACCGCGCGCCTCGTCAAACGCATTTATCCGCACCTGAAAATCTACGTGCGCGCGCGCAACCGCCAGCACGTTTTCAAGCTCATGGACCTCGGCATGAACGGCATCGTGCGCGAGACGTTTCATTCCAGCCTCGTGCTGACGCAGGAAGTGCTGGTCGGCCTCGGCCTCACGCCTGAAACCGCCGCCGAACGAGTCGAGACCTTCCGCAAGCACGATGAAGAAGTCCTGAAAACCCAGTACCTCGTCTACGACGACGAAGCCGCACTAATGCAAAACGCGAAGGATGCGCTGGTCGATCTGGAAAGGTTGTTCGAGGCGGATAAAAACTAACACCACGCCTTGTCCTAGCGTATGTTGTTGCCGCATTTAGTGCGCTGTGGAATGATGCCGAAACTATTTCCTGCTCGGATAAACACGATACTGTCTGGGTGCGGAGTTAGACTGCGTAAC
>JANXUW010000033.1 GCA_025351985.1 Pseudolysobacter sp. | reverse complement strand
ATCGACCAGCAGACGCTTCACCAGCACCAGCGCCGCTTCGGCAGCCGTGGCGAAATGCAGACCTTTGTGATCCTTCGCCGCAAGCGACACGGCAATCGCCGGCAGGCCGAGGAAACGACCTTCCATCGCCGCGGAAACGGTGCCGGAATAAATTACGTCATCGCCCATGTTGGCGGAATTGTTGATGCCCGAAACTACGATATTCGGTTCGTAATCGAGCAACCCGGCCAGGGCCAGATGCACACAATCGGTCGGCGTGCCGGCGACGCGGTAATAACCGTTTTCCATGCGTGTTACGCGCACCGGTTGATCGAGCGTGAGCGAATTGCTGGCGCCGCTGCGGTCGCGATCCGGTGCCACCACGGTGACTTCACCGATCGCTTCGAGACGACGTGCCAGCACGTGGATACCCGGCGCATCCACACCGTCGTCGTTACTTACCAGAACTCGCATTCCCTATCCTTCTTGTCGGCGCCGCGCGTGAAGATGCCGATCAGGCATGGCGGCACGAGCCGCGCTGCGACGCACGATACGCCGTGCACAGCTTGCAACTATACCGAATTTCCACAGTCGACTCTGCTACATTCATGTGCGCCGACTCGCGTAACACATGCTGGACAATGAAACGCAGCCCCAAACCCAGCCCGGAAGATGTCGACCTGTTTCATGCTGCGGTGGGGCCGCTGCGGCGTCTGCAAACCACGCAGGTGGCAATCGAAACCGCGCGTCGCGAGCCGGTGCCCGAACAGTTTCTGAAAGACGAGGCGAGCGTCAGCACGGAGCTCATGACTTCGCTGATCGATCCGGCCGAAATGGAAGTCGGTGAAGAATTGAGCTATCTCAAAGCCGGTGTGGCGCCGCGCGTTTTACGCCAGCTCAAACGCGGGCATTTCAGCATCGACGATGAGTTCGATTTGCATCAGATGACCGCTGCGGTAGCGCGCGAAGCGATTGCCGGTTTTCTCAACGAATGCCGTCGCGAACGCCGCTTGTGCGTGAAAATCATCCACGGCAAAGGCTTGCGCTCGAAGGCCGACGGCCCAGTGTTAAAACGCCTGACCGATCGCATGCTGCGGCAACGCGATGACGTGTTGGCCTACGCCTCGGCCAAGTCGGCCGAGGGCGGAACGGGCGCCGTATTGGTGTTGCTCAAGCGCCTGTGATTGCCTGCCGGGTGTCAGAGACTTTCTTTGGCTAGCAACACTCGTGGCTTGGTCGGCAGGGTCACCCAGATCGTGGTGGCGCCGTGATCGCGTGACCACTGATTTACCGTGACGATCTTTTCCTGATCGATATTGGCGTCCATCGAATCCGCGCGCGCCAAAGACGAACCGGAAGCAGCGCAACCACCTAGCCCCAACAACGATGCAGCGATGACGATCAACATGACAACTTTCATGGCCAATCTCCGATGCGATGCTTATGCGCAGCCAGGTCGTGCTTGGCGTGACATCGAACGGCTTGCCAACACCACCACCCGCGATAAGTAAACCGAACTACACCCTGAGAAATTGCACCGCGCTTCCGCTGCGCGATGAGTCTCGCAAATCAAACGAATATCGCTGCGAGGCAGCTGAGTATAGACCTGCGTTTACACCGCACAAGTGCAGAAAATCACTCAAGTTCGGCCGATTCATCAGCGACAAATGTCTGCGCGGTTCGATAGTCGCAAAACTCGCGCAGCAAAGTGGTTGCGTATGCTCCGGCTGGCAGCCAGAAACTTACCGCCAGTGCATTTTCCGGCAGCCACTCGTAAGCCAGATCGCGCGGGCGCAAGCATAGCGAGCGACGCTCCTGTTCGAGGCCTGCTGCTTCCAATCCGTTGGCCAGATCGGGGTCTCGCTGGATCACGGCTTGTTCCAACTGCGCCACATCGTCGGCGCTGCGCAAAACACCGCGTCCCCACAGCGGCGCGGTCGGATGAATATCACCTTCGTGCAAGCGACGCCGGATCTCATCGCTGATCGGCTCGGGGCCGAAAATCGCATGACTGCCGTGCAGCATCCAGACATCGCCCGGCAGCGCCTGATTCCAGCTGCCAGCCGCAACGCGTTCGGCCAGAACATTGTTGAACAACTGCGAACGCGCCGCCGATAACAGCAGGCCACGCATCGTGCGCTGAACACGCCAGCCCGCGAACATCGCGCGCGCCTGTATCACGTTGCCACCATCGCGACCGAAGCGCTGCTCACCGAAATAATTCGGTACGCCGTGCGCGCCAATCGAAGTCAGAGTTTGCTCGGTCGCAGCTTGGTCCCCGGAAATTTCGCGCAACACGATGCGAAATCGATTGCCCTTCAACGCACCGCGCTTGAGTTTGCGGTTGTGACGTTGCGCATCGAGGATACGAAATTCGGCATTCTGCAGTTGCGCCCAATCCGGATCGGCCTTGCCGGGCAGATGCAATGTAAAGGTTTGTCGCGTCAGAGCGTGTCGATCTTTCAACCCGGCAAAACTCACGGCAAACGGCGCAACACCGGCAAACGCTGCGAGTTGACGCGCCACCCATTCGGTATTCGCGCCGCGTTTTTCGACCAGCACCAGCGCGTGCTCGCCTGCGCCGCTCGGTATAAAGCCGAGATCTTCCTCGACCAGAAAATCATCGGGTGTTGCGCGCAAAGTGCCACGTAGCGGCGCACCGCCGTGCGCTCGCGGGAGTTCGGATTCGGACATGGATTACTACTAAGGAAACTGTAACGTTGACGTACCAGATTCGCGAACCGGGTAGCGATTGGGTTTGATCATTGGAAGGCTAGACCCGCACTTCCACCAATTCACCGAATGAGTGAGGCTTCGGCACGGCAAGACCGTCCTCTTTCATCCCTTCAAGGTGAAACTCAATGGCTTCGTGGATCAGTTGCGCAACTTCCGCACGACTCTTTCCGACCGCCACACATCCGGGAAGGTCAGGGACATAAGCGCCAAAGCTCGACGGTCCTTGCTCGATGACAACAAGAAATTGCATGCAATACCTCACTTCTTCAAGCCTGCTTGCTTCAGTACGCTGTTCAATGTTCCCGCAGGAACATCCACACTCGGTTTGCCTGAGACCGTGATAGTTCCAGGTTTCGATGGATGATGAAACTGGCGATGACTACCGCGCTGCCGAACCTGATTCCACCCATCGGCCATGATAACTGCCAGCAGCTCTTTGACTTTGGTTGGCATCGCCAAAGCATCGCACACCTGTACTCGCCACGCCTAATAGCCCGACTATTCCAGACGCACTAAACCGGCAGCAACAGAACCACAGCCATCGCCGCGAGGCCTTCGCCACGCCCGGTAAAGCCGAGTTTCTCGCTAGTCGTAGCCTTGATGCTGACCTTCTCAATATCGCACCCCAGATCGGCCGCGAGATTGCCGCGCATGACCAGCGCGTGAGGCGCCACTTTCGGGCGCTCGCAGACCACGGTTATATCGGCATTGCCCAAACGATAACCTTGGCCATCGATCAGCTTCGTCACATGCCGCAGGAACACACGACTATCCGTGCCGCGCCAGCGTTCATCGCTCGGCGGAAAATGCTGGCCAATATCGCCGAGCGACAGCGCGCCGAGCAACGCATCGCACCGCGCGTGGATGACCACGTCACCGTCCGAGTGCGCAACAAAACCTTGCTCGTGCGTTATCCGCACGCCACCCAGCATCAC
>JANXUW010000027.1 GCA_025351985.1 Pseudolysobacter sp. | reverse complement strand
TGGTGATTGCCGCCATCACCACCGGCATGATCGCCGCGGGCGCGCTGCTGGATACCTGGGCGTTGGTGCAGCGCGTGACTGCCGGCAGTTATCTCGGCAGCCATCCGGTGTCTGCGACCTTGCGTGTCGATACGCTCGATGCCGGATTGCTCGCGCAAGTGCGCGCGCTACCGGCGATCGCTGCTGTGCGCAGCCGACGCACGGTATTTGCTAGCGTCGATGCCCACGGTACGCGATTGACTGCCGAGCTGTTTGCGCTCGATGAATTCGATACGCCGAACATCGGTAGGCTCGAATCCGAACGTGGTCGCTGGCCGCCGCGCGATGGCGAGATCGCGATCGAAAAATCCGCGCTGGAGTTTTCCGGCACGGCGCTTGATGGCGCGATCACACTGCAGTTCGGAAAATCGCCAGCGCGTACGCTCACTGTCAGCGGCATCGCCCACGACGTCAGCCTGCCACCGGGATGGATGGATCATGTCGTCTATGGATTTGTCACGCCGGCGACACTCGCCATGCTCGGCGCGCCAGCCGCTCTCGACGAAATCCAGATCGCCGTGCGCGACACAACGCTTGATCGCAATGCCGTGCGCCGCATCGCCTACGAGGTCAAATCGCTGATCGAACGGGACGGCAAACATGTCACGGCGATCGACGTGCCGGTGCCCGGCGAGCACGCCCACGCCGCGCAAATGAATTCGCTGATGTTGATACAAGGCGCCTTCGGCTTGCTCACGTTGCTTGTATGCAGTTTCCTGATCGTCAACCTGATCACGGCGATGCTCACAGGTCAGACACGCGAGATCGGCGTGATGAAATCCCTCGGCGCGCAGCCCGGACAAATCGCGATCATGTATCTGGGCTTCGCATTTTTGCTCGGCCTGCTCGCCTCGGCGATTGCCTTGCCAGTGGCAATGACGATTGCGCGACCGTATGCCGCGCTGAATGCGAACATGCTGAATTTTTCGATCGACGGTTATGCGATTCCGTGGTGGGCGATTGCCCTGCAGCTTGCGGTCGGCTGTCTGCTGCCGGTGGTTGCGGCGATATTTCCGGTCATGCATGCGTGTCGTCTATCGGTCAATGCGGCATTACGCGATTCGGGTATTGCCGCAGATGCGGGAACGTCGTATCTGCAGCGCCGGATCGCGATTCCCGGCATCGGTCGACCGCTGCTGTTGTCGATCGGCAATGCGTTTCGCCGACGTCAGCGTTTGTTGCTGACCTTGCTTGTGCTCGCCGCGGGCGGCGCGGTTTTTCTCGGCGCCGGAAATTTGCGTATCGCCGTGCGTGCGTCGGTCGATCTGCTTTTTGCGAGTCAACATTACGATGTGGTTTTGCGTCTTGCGGATGCCCATCCCGAAGCTGAAATCGAGGCTGCGGCGGCAAACATCAGCGGCGTCGCGCGCGTCGAAGCGTGGGCCAGCGACAATGCCAGCGTTGCGCATGCGGACGGCATATCGGGCAACAGTTTCACCTTGATCGGCTTGCCGCCGGATTCCGCGATGATCGCGCCCATCATTCAAAGCGGTCGCGGCTTGAATGCGAACGACGGTAATGCGCTTGTGATCAGTCGCAATGTGTTGCGCGATGAACCGGCACTTTTGGCTGGCGCAACAGTCACGCTGCTCATCGCCGGCCAGCCGATAGAGTTCAGTGTCGTCGGCTTGGTGGATGCCGGCCCGCAGAAGGTCGCGTACATGCCACGCGCCGCACTCGATGCACTGCATGGCGGCGATTTTTCACGCGTGCTCGTGGTGGCGAGCAAGGCAGCCGATGCAGCTTTGCAAGTCGATCTGATCCTGCGTTTGCGCAGCGAACTCGAACGTGTCGGTTTGCCCGTGGCGAACAGCCAGCTGCTCAGCGAGACTCGTCGCGGTGTCGAAGATCATCTGCTCATGGTGGTGGATTTTCTCGGAATCATGGCATGGGTGATGATCGCAGTAGGTGCGATGGGACTGGCGAGTACGATGAGTCTCGCTGTGCTCGAACGCACGCGCGAGATCGGTGTATTGCGCGCGATCGGCGCACCGCACGGTGCGATCCTGCGCATGGTGCAGATCGAGGGACTGGTGATCGCGCTGCTCGGCTGGCTGGTATCGCTTCCGCTGTCCGTACCGATGAGCGCGGTGCTGGCCGATGCGTTCGGGCGCGTGATGTTCACCACGCCGATCCGATGGCTGCCGGATGCGCACAATGTGCTCGCCTGGTTGCTGATGGTAATTATCGTTTCGCTGATCGCGTGCGCGTGGCCATCGTTGCGAGCAACACAAATTCCGACGGCGAAGGCACTCAGCTACGAATGAGCGGCAGCGCTTTTTTCGATCGATACTTCCATCCTCAGGATCAATTGAACAATGCTGCCGATGCGTCGACGATACGCAAAAAAAAGCACCGGGCCCGTTGGAGGGAACCCGATGCCTCGATCTTTCTACTGCCCCGTTGCCTATGGCAACATTTACCTTCCTTGGTAATCATTCTGTCCGAGAACGCGGCGCTCACGCGCGGCCTGACTGGAGATGGAGGGGAAATCCATTCTCGATGTAACTGTTGCGAATCGCGTGCCAAACGCGGCAATAATCCAAATCCTATATGGCGCCAACGTTTTGCCGAATGTCGATCTCGCTGGCGCCGTGCAAATAGCAGGGCGAGCGGTTATCGGAGTGGGAATTGCACGATTGCGGCGATTGCCGATGCTTTTTTCGCGATAGAACGCGGGCGTCGATTTTTTCATCACACTGCGCGGATGTTGCTGATCGATTGTTGCCGGCGTCAGTGCGTGGATTTCTTGCGTCCACTGCCGGATTTTTTCCCGCCGCCGTCCAGCTTGTTGACGGTCGCCCAGGCGCGGCGTTCTGCTTCCTTCGGCGAGATCCCGCGTTTTTCGTAGCCTTCTTCGATATGTCTCGCTTCGCGTTTTTGTTTATCGGAATATGCCGATTTTTCACCACGTGGCATGTCGCTACTCCTGCTGCGTGCACTGGTTGCACGTCTGCAAGCGAGCAAATGCTATGCCACGAAGATTTCCTGGCAGCAGAATATTCCGAGTTGTTGCGCACCTCTCGCCTGGATGCCCGTGCATCTGTCAAATCGTGCAGTCGGCACGAAAAATCCCGCGGATCTTGCAAATCGACCGATGCCGGAAAATAAAAATTCAATGCAGATCAATTGACTGAGCTGAGGCTGCCGCTGGCACGCGTCTTGGATAGATATTTCCGCGCAGTTCAAACCGGGGAGGATTACGCATCGCTTATCTCCCCGCAATCGGCTCTATAAAGACGTCGATTTCTGCAGATCACTTTGGTCCATCACTCAGGAGAAATACCCATGAAACGATCACATCTAAACGTGTTGCTTGCCGGTCTGACGCTTGCCTCGGTTGGATCGTTCTCGCCGCAGGCTCAGGCGGCAAGTGCGGATCTCGATTGCAAGCTGCGTTTCTCACTCTCGACGTGGTCGGCGATTTACAAGCACAGTGAAGGCACCGGTGTCGTCACCTGCGAAAACGGTGCGTCGGTTCCGGTAAAAATCGAAGCTAAGGGCGTTGGCCTGACCGCGGGTAAATCGCGCATCGACAACGGCACCGGCCACTTCACCGATGTACGTACGGTTGCTGATGTTTTCGGCAAATATGCGCAGGGTGAGGCCCATGCCGGCGTGGTCAAATCCGGTAACGCGCAGGTGCTGACCAAGGGCACCGTATCGCTGGCACTGGCCGGTGCAGGCGAAGGTATCGACATCGGTATCGATGTGGGTGAATTCAACTTGATGCCCGCCAAGTAATAACGATCGGTCATCTCCATAATGCCGCGGCGCAACCATGCGCCGCGGCATTATTTATAGTTGCTAATGATGCGCAAAGACGAGTTGTGCAGATCGCGCAGGCGTGCCAAGGTGTAAGCTGTTTGATGTCGATACGTCAGGAGAATCCATTGCATTTTCATACTCGATCCTTGCCTGGATACTGTCGTCGTGGCCGATAGCATTGTCGACCGATCCCTGGGGATGCAGTCGTCGCCGGTTGCGGCGGAAGCGTCGCTGGCCGTCGCGAAAAACGTCGCCGAAAACGAGCGCCCGAATGACGCTGTAACCAAAACCGCAATCCATCCGCGTTCCGACTTGCGCACGCTCAAGCGTGGCGTCTTGGCCATCCTTGTTCTGCTTACCATGGGTGTCTGTTATCTCGCCCAGGAAGTTCTTATTCCGGTAATTCTGGCGCTGCTGGTTTCGTTGCTGCTTTCGCCCGCAGTCACTTTTTTACAGCGGCTGTTTGTTCCGCGAGTGCTCGGCAGCATCTTGGTACTGATCGCCGTGGTCGGTGCGTTTGCCTGGGGCGTGATGCGGCTCGCCGAACCCGCGCGCGACTGGATCGCGAACGCACCTGCGACGATACAAACCCTGGAGCAGCGGTTCCGCAGTTTTCGCGAACCGATTCGACAGGCGCAGGAAGCGAGCAAGAAGCTCGAAAATCTCACGCAGTCGTCTGCTGCTCCACAAACCGTGATCGCGGCGCAACCGAGCCTGCTTTCGAGCATGGCTACGAGCACGCCGCATGCCCTGGGTTCGATCGCCGCGGTGTTGATCCTGGTCTACTTCTTTCTGTCATCAGGCAACAGTTTCTTGCGGCGTATGGTAGAAGTCGCACCGCGCCTGCGCGAGAAAAAAGTCGTGGTCGCGATCGCCCGCGATGTGCAGGAAGAAATGTCACGTTATCTGGTCATGGTCAGCACGATCAACCTGGCGCTCGGCATGCTCACCGCGATCGCGATGAAACTGCTCGGCGTGCCGAATCCGATGCTATGGGGCGCGGTGGCCGCGGTACTCAATTTTGCGCCATACGTCGGCCCGGCAACCACCGGCCTGGCCTTGCTCGTCGCCGGTTTCACCACGTTCGATTCGCTCGGCCATGCGTTCGCCGTACCGGGCGTATTTTTTCTGCTGGCCTTCATCGAAGGGCAGCTTGTCACGCCGGTGATTATCGGCCGGCGGCTCGCGCTCGATCCGACCGTCGTATTCGTCTGGCTGCTGATCTGGGGTTGGTTGTGGGGTGTCGTCGGCATTCTCCTGGCCGGTCCGCTGCTCGCGTGTTTTCGAATTTTCTGCCAGCACGTCGAAGGCCTGCATACGGTTTATGTGCTCATCGGCGATGGTTCATCACAGGAATCGACTCACCGCAAATAATCCGCTGTAGCCGTTTGGAGTAAAACAGCCCCATGACCATCATACGTTCGGATGCCTTTGTTTTTTTCGGTGCGACCGGCGATCTGGCGTACAAGAAAATATTCCCCGCACTGCAGGCGATGATCATTGCCGGCGAACTCGACATGCCAATCATCGCGGTCGCACGCGCCGGTTGGACGCTCGAGCAGATGCGCGAGCGCGCGCGCGACAGTCTCGAAAAACATGGTGGTGTCGATGCCGCGGCATTCGCCAAATTCTCCGCGCAACTGAAATACGTCGATGGCGATTACAACGATGCCGCCACGTTTGCCAGTCTGAAAAAGGCGCTCGGTGACGCGCAACGCCCGCTGCATTACATGGCGATTCCGCCGAGCATGTTCGCCGCGGTGGTGCAACGATTGTCGGAATCGGGTTGCGCCGCGGACGCGCGCATCATCGTCGAGAAACCGTTCGGGCGCGATCTCGCTTCGGCGCAGGCGTTGAACAAGACCTTGCACGATATTTTTCCCGAATCGGCGATCTTTCGCATCGATCATTATCTCGGCAAGGAAGCGGTGCAGAACCTCCTGTATTTCCGGTTCGCCAACACCTTGCTCGATCCGGTGTGGAATCGCACTTACGTGGACAGTGTGCAGATCACCATGGCCGAGGATTTCGGTGTGCAGGGTCGCGGCAGTTTCTACGAGGAAGCAGGTGCGATCCGCGACGTCGTGCAAAACCATCTGCTGCAGGTGATTGCGTTGCTCGCGATGGAAGCGCCAAGCGGTCACGATCCAATTTCAATGCACGCTGAAAAGTTGCGGCTGTTCCGAGCGATGCGTCCGCTCGATCCGAAGGATGTCGTGCGCGGTCAGTTTCGCGGTTATCGCGAGGAGAACGGCGTGGCGCCGGATTCGCAGGTCGAAACGTTCGCCGCGCTGAAATTGCATATCGATACGTGGCGCTGGGCCGGCGTGCCGTTTTATATCCGCGCCGGCAAATGCCTGCCGCTGACCACGACCGAAGTCATCGTCGATCTGAAATGTCCGCCGCTTGCGGTGTTCGATGAAATCACCGCGAAGCAGTCGAACTATTTTCGCTTTCGCCTGAGCCCCGAAGTTGTCATTTCGGCCGGTGTGCGTGTCAAGAAAAGTGGCGAGGCAATGCGCGGCGAACCGGTCGAGCTGGTCGCGCGTCATCAATCGCCGCACGAAGAATTGCCTTACGAACGGCTGCTCGCCGATGCGCTTCGCGGCGATGCGACTTTGTATACCAGCGACGAATGTGTCGAAGCCGCATGGACCGTGATCGATCCGATCCTCGGCAATGCCGAGCCGATTCACGAATACGAACCCGGCAGCTGGGGGCCGGCGGCCGCGCTGGATATCGTCGCCGGCGACGAAGGCTGGCACGATCCCGCGCCCGAGGAAACCGCGCCGTGCTGAGTCCGGTTGCGCTGCAGTTTCTGTTCGATGTCGACAACACTCTGCTCGACAATGATCGATTTGCTGACGATCTCGGCGCGTTTCTTGACCAGGTTTTCGGCCAGGCGGAACGCGAGCGTTATTGGGCGATCTATGCCGAGCTGCGCGACACCCTCGGTTACGCCGATTATCTCGGTGCATTGCAGCGTTTTCGCATCGACAGCGACAACCAGCCGGGGTTGCTGCAGACGTCTGCGTTCCTGCTCGACTATCCATTCGCCGAGCGGCTGTATCCACGCGCGCTGGCCGCGATCGAACATCTGCGCAGCCTCGGTGGCGTGGCGATTCTTTCCGACGGCGACATGGTTTTCCAGCCGCGCAAGATCCTGCGCTCGGGTGTGTGGCAGGCGGTCGATGGCCATGTGCTGGTTTATCTGCACAAGGAAAAAACACTCAATGCGATGCAGCGTTGCTTGCCTGCAAACCACTACGTGATGATCGACGACAAACCGCAAATACTCGCGGCAATGAAACGCGTGCTCGGCGAACGATTGACCACGGTATTTGTGCGCCAAGGACATTACGCGCGCGATGCGCATATGGACACGATCCAGTCATCGCCCGATCTGACAATCGACACGATCGGTCAGGTCTGCGAGCTGAGCTTGGCGGATTTCAAAATTCCAGTCGCCACGCGCAGCGCGCACGTTCACACCGCGACAAGTCATCAGGAGTAGTCATGCTCGACGAACTCGATCAGCAATGCATCAACACGATTCGTTTTCTTTCCGTCGACATGGTGCAGAAGGCGAACAGCGGTCATCCGGGTTTGCCGCTCGGCGCCGCATCGATGGCGTACGTGTTGTGGAATCGCCACCTCAAATACAACCCGCGCAATCCGGACTGGGTCGATCGCGATCGTTTTGTGCTTTCGGCCGGACACGGCTCGGCGCTGCTCTACAGCCTGCTGCATCTGACCGGCTACGATCTTTCGCTCGACGACATCAAGCAGTTTCGCCAGTGGGGCAGCAAGGCGCCGGGTCATCCCGAGCGTGGCCACACGGCCGGTGTCGAAGTCACTACCGGGCCGCTCGGTCAGGGGTTTGCGAATGCGGTCGGTCTGGCGATCGGCGAGGCGCAACTCGCGGCGCGCTACAACCGCCCAGAGCATGCGATCATCGACCATCACACGTTCGCGATCGTCAGCGATGGCGACCTCATGGAAGGCGTCGCCGCGGAGGCCGCATCACTCGCGGGACATCTCAAACTCGGCAAACTCATCTGCCTGTATGACGACAATTACGTCACGCTGGCCGCTGGCACCGACATTACTTTTTCGGAAAATCGCGCGCAGCGTTTTGCGGCGTACGGCTGGCATACCGTGATGGTCGAAGATGGCAACGATCTGCTCGCGATCGATGCGGCATTGCAGGCCGCGCGAGCGGAATCAGATCGCCCATCATTGATTCTCGTGCGCACGCACATCGGCTTCGGCTCGCCCGAGCAGGACAGCTTCAAGGCGCATGGTTCGCCGCTCGGCGCCGACAATGTGCGCAAGACGAAACAGAAACTCGGCTGGCCGACGGAACCCGATTTCCTGATACCGGATGCGGCGTTGAAACATCTGCGCACCGCCGTCGACCTTGGCGACAAAAACGAAGCGGCGTGGAATAAAAACGTCGATGCGTACGCCCAGGCATTTCCCGAATTGCACGAGGAACTGCAGTATCGTTTGCGCGGCGAATTGCCGCCGGGTTGGGATGCCGATATTCCGGTATTCGCCGCCGATGCAAAAGGACTGGCCACACGCGAGGCGTCGGGCAAGATCATGAATGCGATCGCGCCGAAATTGCACGCATTGAGCGGTGGTTCCGCCGATCTCGATCCATCGACTAAAACCGCATTGAAAGACCTCGGCGACTTCAATCCGCCACCGGCACAAAATGATGACCAGCAAGGCTCCGATGGTGGCGGCTGGAGTTACGCCGGACGCAATCTGCACTTCGGCGTGCGCGAACATGCGATGGGCGCGATCGTCAACGGCCTCGCCGCGCACGGCGGATTTATTCCGTATGGCGCGACCTTCCTTATTTTCTCCGACTACATGCGTCCGCCGCTGCGCCTCGCCGCACTGATGGGCCTGCATGTGGTGCATGTATTCACGCACGACAGTCTCGCGCTCGGCGAAGACGGTCCGACGCATCAGCCGGTCGAACAGCTCGCGAGCCTGCGCGCGATTCCGAACCTGATCGTGATCCGCCCCGCCGACGCGAACGAAACCGCCGTGGCGTGGCGCGTTGCGCTGGAGACACGCGCGCAGCCGGTGTTGCTTGTGCTGACGCGTCAGGAATTGCCGACGCTGGATCGAACGCGATATGCCAGTGCGGATGGCGTGCGCCGCGGTGCGTACGTGCTCAGCGACGCGGCGAACGGTGCGCCGGATCTCATCCTGATCGCCAGCGGTTCGGAAGTCGGCTTGATCGTTGCGGCTGCCGAACGTCTGCAAAAAGAAGGTCATGCCGTGCGTTGTGTTTCGATGCCGAGTTGGGAATTGTTCGATGCCCTGCCACAAGCCGAACGCGACGCGATTTTGCCACCTGCAATCAATGCGCGGTTGGCCGTGGAGCTCGGCATCGCGCAGGGCTGGCATCGTTATGTCGGCGATCGTGGCGCGGTTATCAGCGTCGAAAAATTCGGCGCGTCAGCGCCGGCGGAAATCTTGCTACGCGAATACGGATTTACCGTCGACAAGGTTTGCGAAAGCGCGCGCGTATTATTGAAATAGCAGCGCGAAATAACGTCGCGCTGCTGCGGTCGTCCGCTTGTCGCCGGATTATTCCTTCTTGATTTCGTGACCACCGAATTCGTTGCGCATCGCCGACAGCAATTTGTCGGTGAACGATTCGCTGTCGCGCGAGCGCAAACGTTCGATCAGCGATTGCGTGATGATCGGCGCGGGCACGTTGAGGTCGATCGCCTCGGCGACGGTCCAGCGGCCTTCGCCGGAATCGACCACGTACGGCGCGATGCCGGCCATGCTCGGATTCTTGCCGAGCGCATCGGCGGTGAGGTCGAGTAACCACGAACGCACCACGCTGCCGGTGCGCCAGATTTCGGCGACCTGGTGCAGGTCGAGTCCGAATTCTTTTTTGTGCTGCAGGATCGAGAAGCCCTCGGCGTAGGCCTGCATCATTCCGTACTCGACGCCGTTGTGGATCATCTTGGTGAAGTGTCCCGCGCCGACCGGGCCGACACGGCCCCAGCCTTTGTCTTTCGCCGGCGCCAGTGTTTCGAAAATCGGACGCAGTTGTTCGACCGTGCTTTCATCACCGCCGATCATCATGCTGTAGCCTTCGGCCAAGCCCCACACACCACCGCTCGTGCCGCAATCGACATAGCCGACTTTTATCTCGGCGGCAGTGGCGGCACGACGCAGCGTATCCTTGTAATTGGAATTGCCGCCGTCGATCACGATGTCGCCGGCAGCCAGCAGCGGTAGCAGATTCTTGAGCGTCGCATCGGTGATTTCACCGGCTGGCACCATCATCCAGACGATCCGCGGCGTCGATAATTTGCCGACCAGACCGGCCAATGAATCCGCCGATTCCGCGCCCTTGTCTTCAAGACTTTTTCGTGCCTCGGGTTTCGGATCGAAACCCACCAGTTGATGTCCGCCCTGCATCAGGCGTTGTGCCATGTTGGCACCCATGCGACCCAAACCGATCATGCCGAGTTTCATACGTTTCCTTGAAAAATGATGAAGTTGTCAAGCTGAAATTGCGAGTGAAAAACATTGTGCCAGCGCCGCCACCAAATTCGCGTGAGCCATTCGATCGGTGGAACGATCGTGATCATCGGCGCGCCAGCCAACGCCGCAATCGCGATCGAATACGCGACGTCATGCGTGTGCGATTGTAGGCATCGGCGGCCTTGCGGATCGCCTCGCCTTGAGTCGGGTAAGCGTGGATGACTTTGCCGAGCGTGCGCAATCCCATGCCGGCGACCATCGCCAGGGTCACTTCGTTGATCATGTCGCCGGCGTGATGCGCGACGATCGTGGCGCCGAGTATTTCATCACTGCCTTCCCTGACGTGGATTTTCACGAAGCCGCCGTCTTCGCCATCGGTCACGGCGCGATCGACCTCATGCATCGGCACGGTGAACGTCTTCACCGGAATATCGAGCCGGTTTGCCTCGCGCACATACAAACCCACATGGGCGATTTCTGGATCGGTATACGTGCACCACGGAATCACCAGCGCGCTCAAGCGTTCGCGACCGTTGAACAGCGCGTTCTGCACGACGATGCGCGCCGAGGCGGTCGCGGTGTGCGTATATTTGTGTTCGAGACAGACGTCGCCCGCGGCGTACACATCCGGATTACTGGTGCGCAGGAAATCATCGACGTGTACGCCTAGCCTTGCGTCGTATTCGATACCAGCGATGTCCAGATTCAGGCCCGCGACGTTCGGCGCGCGGCCGATGCCGGTGAGGATAGCGTCCACCACGACGGTGTTTTTGTAATCGTCGCTGACCAGGTCGACATGCTTCTCGCCATTCTCATTGCGCACGGCAACGGCGGTGGTATTCAAGCGGACTTCGATGCCGTCACGGGCGAACGCATCGGAAAGAATCTGTGCCGCGTCGCGCTCTTCGTTGTCGAGGAACAGCGGCATTTTTTGCACGATCGTGGTGCGCGCACCGAGGCGACAAAACGCCTGCGCGAGTTCGCAGCCGAGCGGGCCGCCACCGATCACGAGCAGTCGCCGCGGCAGTTCGGTCAGATCGAAAATATTTTCGTTGGTCAGATAACCGGCTTCGCACAATCCCGGAATCGACGGCACTTGCGGTCGTGCGCCTGTGGCGATCAACGCCTTCTTGAATCGCAGGACTTTGTCGTCAACCATCAGGCTGTTCGTGCCGTTAAAACTGGCGTCTCCAAAAAAAACATCGACGCCGGAATCACGCAAACGTTGCGCCGAATCGTTGGCGCTGAGATGCGTGCGGATACGCCGCACGCGCTGCATTACCTCGGCAAAATCGACGTCGATATTTTCCGGAACCTGCGCGCCGTAGCGCGTCGCCTCGCGCATTTGCGCATACAGCCGCGACGTGCGAATGATGGTTTTCGACGGTACGCCGCCACTGTTCAAACAGACGCCGCCGA
Source organism: Pseudolysobacter sp. (assembly GCA_025351985.1). GTDB lineage: Bacteria > Pseudomonadota > Gammaproteobacteria > Xanthomonadales > Rhodanobacteraceae > Pseudolysobacter. Next base: position 763 of record JANXUW010000027.1, on the reverse strand, counting down.
GCAGTCGGCGTTCGATCAATGCCACCTTGACGCCCAGCGCAGCGGCGGTTTCCGCGGCGACCAGTCCGGCCGATCCGGCACCGATGATCACCAGCTGATAGACATCGGCCGGTGTCGGGTTTTGCCACTGCGACGGATGCAGATTGGCGCGGCGCTCGCTGTCGTAATCGATTGCGGTGGCATCGGCTTGTGACATCAGCGGGCCTTGTTGGCGGCAAGAGATTGCAGCCAGCCGCCGCGAAATCCGGCACGCAACAAACCGTCGCTGATGTAGCGGCAATCGCGCATGAGATTCCAGATTTTTCCGCTGTGATGATTTTCCAGCATCAGGCAGATGATGCCCTGATCGAGGCCATAATGACCGGCCGAAACCCAGGCACGGCCGCTCGCATCGGACAACGATGGATTGAAGCCGGTCGTGAGTCGGCCGTCTCCCAATATCTCCGGGTAACGCCGCAACATGTGGCGCAACGCGGGCAGGGCGATTTCAGCAGCGAACGGCACCGACGCAAGCACTGACGGCGGCGACAAAGTGCCGTCATCCGGCCCGTACGGAACTCCGCGCGCGGCGTAACCGAACAAGCGCCGCGGTTCGTTGAAAACATCGAGCTGTTCGTCGCTTGGACCGTCGCACGCCGACAAACCCCAGCAGTTTTCATCGTAGCCGGTGAAGTCATGCGGGTTGCGTTGCGCATAACGTCGCTGGATATACGAGGCGCGCATGCTGTTTTCGAAATAGTCGGAATTCTTTTCGCGCATGAAG
>JANXUW010000018.1 GCA_025351985.1 Pseudolysobacter sp. | reverse complement strand
TGCGGAACCGGGGAATAGCCCGCGTGGCCGTTACCCAATTGCCCATAGTAGTTATACCCCCAGCACTGCACCGTGCCGCCAGACGCGATGGCGCAGGTGTGCGAGCCGTCGCTACCTGCAGCCAGCGTGCCACCGTGCGCCGCAGCAGCCGGCAAAAGCAGCCATAACAGCAACAGGGATAGCAGCAACGCATATCGGACGCCGCGCAATCGCTGCGGCATGGGCAAGCCAGTCGATGGATTATCGCCGCTGCCTGCGGCTACCGATGCTGTCTGCAATGCGCTTGTGCTGTGCTTCATCACACTATCCCCTGAAGATTTTGTACTTGTCCAAGAATCCGTAACGTCGTGCATGACGCCATCCAGAAAATCATCGGTAAATCCGCCTGCATGCGTTTTCATCACGCCCATATCCCCGCTGCGAAAAAGCCTGGCACGGCGGACTGAAAAAACCACGGCGTATTGCTGTCATCGCAATAATCATGCAACGCAAAAAGCCGCGAAGCGGCGTCGAATGAAATTGGTGGGTTGAATGAAAAATGTCGCGGTGGCGATCGCCAGGCACGCGCAAAAAGAGATTGTGGCGGTGTGACCACAAAACGAATTACCCGTTGCGATTTGTCCATCTCCGTTACCCCCGTACTTCCCTATCGACACCTGCATCTGTCCCACGCAGGTTTATGCACTCTGCTAAAGTCATTCCGCAAAACCGGAGCTGACAAGACCGCTGCTGACTGGCGCAGCGATGCAGAGCAAGAGTAGCCACATAGAGACGCGATGCGCATCATCCATTTGGGTATTGACAAATCGACAATCGTTCGTTTTGCGATTTCAAAAAAAATCGGTTAGGCTCAAGCTGGAATCGTGCACGGGATGCATGATCCAGGGGCAGGCAGCGAATCGGGCTGCCTGGGTAACAAGAGGCTTGCCGGAATCTGCTTTATCGGCGGCTTGGCCAAGGAGATGGACACATGGCAAGGCAGATTTCCACGGAACGATTGCTGCAGAGTCTTTACCGCTCGCTGAGCGAACCGGGCGGCTTGACCGAGTTTCTCGAAGAAACCTGCGCGGCCACACGCAGCCAGGTCGGCTCGGTACACACCCACGATTTTGCGACCGGCCACGGCACATTGCCGACCGTCGCTGGCACGTCGCTCGATTCGGCAATTGCCTACGACGAACGCTACGCGGCGCAGAACATTCTCATGCAGCGCACGGCGCATTTGTTAGCGACCGGATCGGTGCATGTCAGCGACGATACTATTCCGCTGGAGGAGATGCAGCGCTCGGACTATTGGCGCGAATATCTGAGCCTGCTGGATGTCGATCATGCCGCGGGCATATGCGGCGCGCGCGATGCCGAGAATGTCGCCATGCTCAGTCTGTGGCGCTCACGGCGCATCGGCCGTTATCAAGACGCTGAACGTGACCTGCTGGATCGTCTTGCGCCGCACTGGGCCAATGCGTGCCAGATACGCCGGCAGCTCGGCGTGTTGCACGAAACGATTACCTCGCTGCATGCATCACTGGATCGCGTGGCGTTGGCGGTGGTGTTCGTCGATGCCAATGGCCATGTTTGTCGGCAGAATCGCGGTGTCGACGAGTTGTTCAGTCGCGCCGATGCAGTGACGTTGCGCAATCGCAAATTGCTGGCACGCGACCCCGCCGATGCACGTCGGCTGGAGCGTGCGATCAACGCCGCTACGCATGGCGCGACGGCCGATATTGGCAGCCCGCCACAAGTGACGGCACGCCTGGTTTTGCATGATGCGACCGGCGCGGTGGTGGCGTTCGCGAGCGTGCATCCGCTGGGCGCGCGCGCCGCGAAAGATCCGCTGGCAGCGCAGGCCATTGTGTTTATTCGCAGTCTGTTCATCGATTCGACACACGCGCTGGCCGATGCGTTGAGCGAGCTGTTCGGACTGACCAAAACCGAAGCACGACTGGCGGCGGCCTTGCATGGCACCGGCGACCTGACCAAGGCCGCACAGGATCTGTGCATCAATGCCGAGGCCGCACGCGCACGCCTGAAAACGGTGTTCGACAAGACCGACACGCACAGCCAATCGGCGTTGATAAAACTGCTGGCGGACCTGCGCAGCGTATTGGGCAATGCGTGAAATCGTGAGTGATGATCGCGCTCGATCACTGACACAAGGTATCGATCTTGGGCGCAATTGACCATCAATCGCGCCTGATCGACGTGATGTATCTTTCGGCGACCCAGCCGCAAGCCATCGGCGAATTGGCGAGTGAACTGCATCGAGTGACGCGGGCCAATGTCACGGGCACCACGGTCCACAATTTTGTCAGCAATCGCGGTCATATCCCGACGCTGATCGGTGCACCCGTCGATGCGACCGCGATTTATCAACAGCGTTATTCGTCTGACAATATCTGGTTTTTGCGAATACCACCGCTGCAGACCGGCAGCGTATTGGTCACGGACGATTACGTCGGCCTGGCCGAACTGAAGCAGACTTCCTTCTGGCGCGAATACGTGAGCCTGCTCGACATCGCACATGGCGCCGGCATCTGCGGCTTGCGCGATCAAGGCAGCATCGTGATGCTGAATTTGTATTATCCGCAAGGTGGTGGACCCTGCGCCGGTGACGATCTTGAACTGTTCAAGCGTCTTGGGCCGCACTGGGTAAATACCTGCGCGATACAGAACAAACTCGGGATGCTGCAAGACACGGCAGCGACCCTGTCCAGCGCGCTGGATCGTGTGACCCTGGCAGTGGCTTTTATCGATGCGCGCGGCAAAGTGTGTCGCATCAACGCCGGCATGGAACAGCTCTGTCGCAACGGAAATATTGTTGCTGTAAATCGCGGCCGGCTGCAGGCGCGTGACAGTGGCGATGCGCGGCGGCTCGACAAGGCCATCGCGAGCGCGATCTTGCCGGTCGAAAACAGCACGACATCGCCATCGACCGAACGTCTGTTGCTGCACGATGGCACCGCCCTGCTCGCGGCGTTCGCCAGCGTGCATGCGCTGGGATGTGCCGCGACACAAACCCAGGGCATCAGCAACGCGGCGGCGATTGTGTTCATTCGACCCTTGGCTGTCGCCAACACGCACGACCTGGCGCAAGCCCTGAGCGAGCTGTTTGGCCTCACTGCCGCCGAAGCGGAGTTTGCAGTGCAATTGCACCAGCACTGCGATCTCACCCTCGCCGCGAATGCGCTTGGCACACGCGTCGACTCTGCGCGCACGCGCCTCAAACTCATCTTCGACAAGACCGGCGTGCATGGTCAACCGGCGTTGATCCGGCTGATCGACAACCTTGGGAACCTCTGATTAACCTACTGCGCTCGATAATTTGCGCGCCGGCGGTGCTCGGACTGCGAAGGCAGGATGCTGAAGCGAACATTCGCGCAGCGAATGACCCGCAGGGCGAGTCGCGGATGCGGCGAGTCATCCTCATGT
>JANXUW010000008.1 GCA_025351985.1 Pseudolysobacter sp. | reverse complement strand
TCTTCGCAGCTTTGGGCATACTGTCGAGCTATGGTGCAATCAATGCACCTACTCAGGGAGGGGTTATGTTGCTCAAATATTTTCTGATTTTTCTGCTGATGCCGATATCGACGTTTGCTGCCGATATTCCTGTCGCCGATTTCGCGCGGCACGCGCAATACACCGAAATGAAGATTTCGCCCGATGGCCAATACCTCGGTGCGATCGCCATCGTGCAGGGCGAGCGTGAGCTATCGCTGATTCGCTTGTCTGATCATTCCGGCAAGAACCTGCATGCCAGCGTGGGACGGGAAGTGGACGATTTCGAGTGGGTCAACGATCGTCGCGTGATCTACACCGTCGGCTTGCGCCTGGGTGGCCTGGTGCGTCCCGTTGCCACCGGCGAATTATTCGGCGTGAATGCCGATGGCGGTGGCAACGAGGCGTTGTTCGGATTTCAGGCCGGCTCGGCCACGATAACCGCAACGAATATTCGACACGCCGAACCCGAGCGCGCTTCCGCGGCGTTGCTGGACTATCGCGGGAGTGACGAAAATTACGTGCTGATTTCGGTGACGCCGTGGAGCAATGATGCGCATCCCGGTGATGGTGACTTTCCTTCGGTGCATCGCATGGATGTGCGCAGTGGCACGCATTCGCGGGTTATTACCGCGCCCTTGCGCAATGCAGAGTTTGTTCTCGATCATGACGGTGTAGCGCGCTTCGCCTACGCGACAAATGCCGATTACAAAGGGCAGGTATATTACCGCCGCGATGCCGATAGCAAGTGGGAGCTTATCGAGCAGGGCGGGGAAAAAGATGGCTCGTTACGCGTGCCGATAACCTTCAGTCGCGATGGCAAGATTGTATATTTCTACTGCGGCATCGAAGGAAAGGGTTCGGCCGTTTGTAGCTGGGATGTCGCCACGCGCAAATTCAATGCGCTGTCGCCGGCCGACAACAACGACGTCAGCGGCATTGTGCTCAGTGCCGATCGCAAGGATATCGTCGCGCTGCGTTACGAGCCCGGCCGGCCGAAACTCGCGGTGCTCGACAAACAGTCTGACGGCGTAAAATTGCTGACCAATCTGATGCAGAAATTTCCGGGGCAGGATGTCATCCTCGGCACCAGCACGCGCGATGGCAGCAAGACGATCGTGAGTGTGCAGAGTGATACCAATCCTGGCGAGTTTTACCTGTTCGACAGCGCCAGCAACAAGCTCGAATTCATGGCTGCGCGTGAGCCATGGATCAAACCCGAGCAGATGGCGACGATGGAACCGTTCGAGTTCAAGGCGCGCGATGGTCTCGAACTGCACGGTTATCTGACGCGTCCGACCGGCAAGGAGCAGACGAAAAATCTGCCGCTCGTGGTATTGCCGCACGGCGGACCGTTTTTGATTCGTGATCACTGGGCATTCGATCCGGAAGTCCAGCTACTCGCCAGCCGCGGTTATGCAGTGTTGCAGGTCAACTTTCGCGGTTCCGGAGGCTACGGCCATAGTTTCTACAAAGCCGGGCAGCGTGAGTGGGGGGGCAAGATGCAGGACGACGTCACCGACGCTACACGCTGGGCGATTGCGCAAGGCGTCGCCGATGCCAATCGCATCTGCATTTACGGCGCCAGCTATGGTGGTTATGCCGCATTGATGGGTGCCGAAAAAGAGCCCGATCTATATCGCTGTGCGATCGGCTACGCCGGCGTTTACAACCTCAAGCTTGAGGCCGCGCGCTCGGATACCGCGCGCTCGCAGTCAGGCGTGAGCTACATGAAGTCGATGATTGGCGATAACGAAACCGATTTGCTGCAACGCTCGCCGATCTCGAATATTGGCGCGCTCAAGGCTGCGGTAATGCTCGTGCACGGCAGCGAAGATCAGCGCGTGCCGATCGCCAATGCGGAGCAGCTGCGCGATGTGATGGACAAGCGCCACATCGCCTACGAATGGCTGCAAAAACGCGGCGAAGGTCATGGTTTTTACGACGAGAAAAACATCGCCGAATTCTACGAAAAGATGCTCGCGTTCCTCGACAAGCATATCGGCGCGGGTGCCAAGACTGCGGCGCATTGATGGATAGACGGGGAAACGAAGAAACGGGGAAGCAACTCTCCGCCACGATCAGCGATTACGGAGCATTAATTTTCCGCATCTTCGTTTCCCGGTTTATATGCATACCCTCGGCGGACGTAACTGCCCTGGTGGTAATTACCGCCGATATGCAAAATCCTTGCATAAGGTGCGGCGCAATACGCGGGTATGGCCGCGTGTATTGCGGTGGACAGCGCGCGCCAGCGCGTATGACATGCGTCGATGCAGTGCGGTGTGCTTTCTAGCCCGAAAGTCACTAGGATGCGAATTCAATCGCGCTTAAAATTGGTTGCCGGATCGGTATCGATGGCTGGTTGCCGGCAGCGTCTGCGATCCGATCTCGAACTTTTTCGCTCGCCTGTTTTTTCTCGGAGAACTCCATGTCAAAACTATTCGCCGCAACAATCATGTTGCTGTGCGCGGGTCCGTTGCTCGCAAGCGAGGCGCCGCACCCGTTCAACGTGCATGATCTCGTGAACATGCAGCGCATCAGCGATCCGCAACTATCGCGCGACGGTACGCAGGTGGTCTACACCTTGCGCCAGACCGACTATGCCGCGAACAAGGGGCTGACCAGTCTGTGGCTGCTCGATCTGGCGACGAAGGATGCCAAACCGTTTCGCCTTACCGATCCGCAAAAGCGCGCCAATAGTCCGCGCTGGTCGGCCGATGGCGCGAGCATTTATTACCTCGGAAAAAGTGGCGACAGCACGCAGCTGTGGCGGCAGGATGTGGCCGGCGCGGCGGCATCGTCGGTGAAGGATGGCAAGGTGCTCGGCATCAAGTATCACGCCGTGTTCGATCACCTCAGTGATGCGGTGCAGGTCAGCAAGTTACCGCTCGATATGAGCAACTTCGTGCTTGCGCCGGACGGCAAACATGTCGCGTTTTCGGCGGATGTTTTCACCGATTGCGCCGATATTGCGTGCAGCAAAAAACGCCAGGACGAACGCGCCGCGAACAAGGCCAGCGGGCGCCATTACGACAAGTTGTTCGTGCGCCACTGGGATACGTGGGCCGATGGCACGCGCGCGCAACTGTTCGTCGCCGAACTCGGCAAGGATGGCATCGATGCGAGCAAGCTCGCTTGGGTGACGCGCGGTATTGATGGCGACGTGCCGTCCAAGCCGTTCGGCGGCGACGATGAATATTCGTTCTCGCCCGACAGCAAGACCGTGTATTTCGATGCGCGTATCGCGGGACGTACCGAGCCATGGTCGACCAACTTCGATGTCTATTCTGCGCCAGCCGATGCATCGGCCGCGCCGAAAAATCTGACTGCGGAAAATCTCGCGTGGGATGCCACGCCGGTTGCCTCGCACGATGGCAAAACCTTGTATTACCTGGCGATGAAAAAACCGACCTTCGAGGCCGATCGTTTCGGCATCATGGCATTGGATTTGGCAAGCGGAAAATCGCATGAGATCGATGCCGACTGGGATCGCTCCGCCGGTGGCATCAAGCTCTCGAAAGACGGCAAGACGCTGTACACGACCAGCGATGACAACGGCGATCATTTGCTGTTCGCGGTCGATATCGCCAGCGGCAAAGCGCGCAAGATCGTGACTACCGGCCAGGTCGAAGGGTTTGATATCGTCGGAGATAACATCGTCTACACCCACAGCACGCTGAAAAATCCTGCCGATCTTTTCCGCACCACTAGCGCGGGCGACAAGCCGATCCAGCTCACGCACGTCAATGCAGAAGCACTCGCGAATATCCAGTTTGGCGATTACGAATTTTTCGATTTCAAAGGCTGGAATAACGAAACCGTACAGGGTTACGTGGTCAAGCCGGTCGGCTACAAAGCCGGCCAGAAATATCCGATCGCGTTCATCATTCATGGCGGTCCGCAAGGCGCGATGACCAACGATTTTCACTATCGCTGGAACGCGCAAACCTACGCCGGCCAAGGCTACGCCGTGGTCACGATCAACTTTCATGGCTCGACCGGTTACGGCCAGGCGTTCACCGATTCGATCAGCGGCGACTGGGGCGGCAAGCCGCTCGAAGATCTGCAGAAAGGTTACGCTGCGGCACTCGAAAAATATAAATTCCTCGATGGCGATCATGCCTGTGCGCTCGGCGCATCGTACGGCGGATACATGGTCTACTGGATTGCCGGCAATTGGCAGAAACCCTGGAAATGCCTGATCGATCACGACGGTGTTTTCGACAGCCGCATGATGTCGTACGCGACCGAAGAACTCTGGTTCGACGAATGGGAAAATCACGGCACGCAGTTCGACAAACCTGAAGCCTACGAGCGTTTCAACCCGGTCAATTACGTTGCGAAGTGGAGCGTGCCGATGCTGGTCATCCACAGCGAGAAGGATTTTCGCATTCCCGAAGAGCAGGGCCTCGCCGCGTTCACCGCGTTGCAGCGCCGTGGCATTGCCAGCGAATTCCTCACCTTCCCCGATGAAAATCACTGGGTGCTGAAACCGCAGAACAGCGTGCAATGGCATGACACCGTCAATGCGTGGCTGAAAAAGTGGCTGGTCGATACCAAGTAGCTTGCGCTGTTTTCAGCTTTCGAAAACGGCAGTCTTCGGGCTGCCGTTTTTTTTTCATCGACTCAGAAATTTCTCGCGTGTTCGATGCTTGTGGCCTGCCGCGAAAGTAGGCACGGGATGCAGCTCGCGACGAAGCATAGTAAGGTTTGTCGCTGCGAACGCTGATGCAAGAACACTTATTTCCCAAGGCCGGAAATCACATGAAGGCAACCCCGCTGCTGCGTTCCATTGCGTTATTCGACGGCCTCTCGACGCAGGATCTCGATGCGCTTGCAAGCGCGCTGGAATCGCGTACGTTTGTCGCGGGCACGAACATTTTCACGCAAGGCGATAGCGGCAGTTCGATGTATATCGTCGAGCGCGGCGAGATCAACATTTTTCTGCCGGGTGGCCAATCGCCCGGCATCGCGTTGCGCACCATTCTGCCCGGCGAATATTTCGGCGAGCTCGCATTGTTCGACGACAAACCGCGCAGCGCCAGCGCGCTGGCCGGCAGCGATGTGCTGCTGTACGAACTGCCGCGCGCAACGCTGGAGAATTATCTCGAACATCGTCCGCGCGCGGCGTTGGCGATTCTGCGCACGATCAGCGCACGGCTGCGCGAAACCAATGCGTTGCTTTCTTCGCGCGCGGCGAAAAACGTCAACGAGGAATTCGAGAAAAGCCTGTCGTGGAGCGATCGACTCGCCGACGTTGTGGCCGAGCTCAACGGCAGCTGGAAATTCATTTTGCTGCTGCTCGGATTCACCGTGGCGTGGTGTCTGATCAATACCGATTGGCTCATGAAGTCGCCAATCGACCCGTATCCATATCAGTTTTTCAATCTCGCGCTGGCGATCCTCGTAGGCCTGCAAGGTCCGCTGATCGTGATGAGCCAGAACCGGCAGTCGCGCAAGGATCGTGCGCGCGCCGATGGCGATTTCAACGTCAATCTGAAAAACGAAATGAACATCGAAATCCTGCTGCGCGAAGTCGGCGAATTGCGCGCCGAACTCAGGAGCGATCGCGCCGCGTCCACCAAGAAATAGCGATCGTCGAAACTGAAATTTTCGAACGAAGATCGTCGCCAATCAGTGCTGTGAAAGTTCGCCGTTGCTGACATTGCCGGTGCGGCTCGACGCCGGTTGCTCGACCGCGAAGGTTTTGAAATCCAGGCCGCTGTGACTGTCGAGGCCGACGATGCGGACATCCGAAATGCTCAGCGGTTTGCCCGCATGCAACACGCTCGCCGCGTGTTGTGGCATCACCAGCCAGGCGCGACCGCGCGAGCCGGAGTAGACGTGTGCGTTGCCGTTCGCCTCGATGCACAGCGCGGTATTTTCATCGATGCCGATGCCGTAGATGCGCGATTTTTTTTCCTGCGCAGCAAGGCGCGCGACAAAAACGATCAGCCGACCGAGACGCTTGCGTGCGCTGAAATGACTGTCGGTGATCACGCTATCGAGCAACGGCAGATGCAGGAAATCCGTCTCCAGCGTGACTTCGCTGCCGAGCGGATCGTGCAAAGCGATCGCCGATTCCAGACTGCCACCATCCAGCGCGCCGTAACTGTAATGGCCGAGAATCGCCAAGCCCGCGCTGGTGCCGCCGAGCGGCTTGCCGACGCGAAGGTGATGGTCGAGCGCCGTGGCCAGCGGCGTGCCTTTCCAGTCGTGGATGTAGTTGGCCTGATCGCCGCCGGCGATAAAAATACCATTCGCGTGCGCGATGATTTCGAGTACGTGTTTGTCGCTGGCCGCGCCGCGATCGTGGAACACCAACGTTTCGACCGAGCTGATTCCACCGAGTTCGTCGAACAGATATTTGTGATAACTGTCGTTGCCCGAGGCGCGCAGGATCAGCAAGTGGCCACCACCGGATTTTGCGATAAACCAGCGGAATGCGGCATCCACGTCGGTGCCGCCGCCCATCAGCAAAAGTGCCGCTTCGGTGAGTGCGGGCGTGGCGCCGCTGGTGTCGCCGCTGACGTAGTAATCGTAACCGGCGTTGTGTTGATGTTGCGGCGCGGCTGAGTTGTTCGCGGGCGTCGCAACGGGCTCGGGCGCAGTAACAGCAATGTCCACCGCCTGCGCGTGCGCAACATTCAGCGTGGCGAATGCGATCACGAAACACATGAATCCGGATCTGACGATCTGCAGCACGTTGCCCCCTGGCGTGAGTGCGATAGCGAAAAACTATGCGCCAGTTGCGCGCAGAAATCTGCAGGCACTGATGGCTCTTGTCGTCGCAAAGCAATTGCAGTACGCGGGCGATAGTGTCCGTGCG
>JANXUW010000757.1 GCA_025351985.1 Pseudolysobacter sp. | reverse complement strand
GCTGATAAGTTGCTGAGCGACAAAAATCAAAACATTTCAAGCAGAATCGGTCAAGCGTCGCCGCGACAAACTGCGCAGCTCGATACGGAATTCGACGCCGCTGCCGTCGACCAGATTGCTCGCGCTGGCGCTGCCGCGGTGCAACTCGGCGACGAGGCGCACCACCGACAGACCCAAGCCAAGATGCGGCGCACTGCCACCGCCGCGCGCGCTGCCCTGCTCGCGCACGCTGACCAGCGACTCGAACAGATGCTCCTGCATCGCCGGCGGCAACAACGGGCCTTGATTGGCCATCGTGATTACCGCGCCGTCATCGAGCCTGCTGAGCGTCAAGCGAATCCAGCCATCTTCGGGTGTGAACGACAGTGCGTTGTCGAACAGCTTGTCCAGCGCCTGCGCCACCATCTCGGGCGCGCCGTGCAGCATCAACGGAGTGTCCGGCAGATTGCAGCTCAGTTCGCGTGTGCCGGCGAGCGGTCGATACGCCTCGATACAACCGCTCATCACGGCGGCGAGATCGAAATCCTCGCCGTCGCTCATCGCAATCGCACGCTCCAGCCGGCTCGCTTCGCTCATCGCACGCACGATCGCGCCAAGACGTTCCGCGCCGTCGCGCGCACGTCCGATATAGGTGCGCGCCGCTGGTGTGAGCGATTGATGATCGAGGTTGTCCAGCGACGATTTGACGATCGCCAGCGGCGTATTGAGCTCGTGCGAAAGTTTGCTCGCCAGCGTGCGCAGATAGTCGGTGTAGGCCGCGACTTCATCGAGCAACTTGCCGAAGCTGCGCGACAGATCGCCGAGCTCGTCACGCGCGTCGGACAATGGCAAACGGCCGTCCAGACGTCCAGACGTCCGTACCGCGCGTTCGGCAGCATCGCGCAGGCGGCGAATGCGCAAGCTCAACACACTCGCAAACAGAAACAACACGCCGCCGGCCACCAGCAACGCCAGCAGGCTTGCGCCCATCAGACCGAGCAAGGCGCGATTGGTCAGGATCGGCAACGCGTCGCCGGATTGTTCGAGCAGCAACGCGCCGCGGATTTCGCCCTGCACACGCAGCGGCACGGCGGCGGCAAGTACCACACCGCCTTCCCGCTCGGACGGATGCCACGCCGTCGCTGCAACGCCCGATAATGCCTGCCAGATTTCCGTCGCATTCAAGCGCGGCAGGCCGAACGCGAAATCCTGTGCGTCGGTCAGACCGGGCGCGAGCAGGCCGCGATAGATCAGGCTTTCGAACCAGCGGCGGCGCGAACTTTCGGTATTTGCCGCAGCCAGCTCGCCGCTTTTCGCCAGCACCCAGCCATCGTTGCTTAGCAGGCGCACACGCACATCCTGCGGCGCGTACAAAGCAAGATCGTCAGCGCGCGCACGCGAATAACGCAGCAACGGATGCAGCTCCGCGAGCTGCGCATCGACCGGTGCATCGGCCGCATCACGCTGCCCGGCGGCATCGAATACGCTGAGTGCGAGCCGATCCGGCGCCTGTGATAGTGGCATGCGCAACTCGATACGATAACCGGCGCCGTCTTCCTGCCATTCGCCGCTCAGCACCTTCGGCAAAACGGAACCCTCGGTGCCATCCGTCACCGCCGCTTCGAAGGACCCAGGCGCTGCGCTGGCGAGCAGATAATTGCGCGCACTTTCGCCGCGCGCCATGCTCAGATCGAGATGATCGCTCAGCGCTGCGCGTGTGTCGTGGGCATCCGCGCGCGTGCGCGTTGCGTCATGAACCTCGGCGAGCAGGTAGAGCCAGTCGCGATCGGATGCGAGCACCACACGCAGTTTCTGTGCATCGTTTATTGGCCCAAGATTTTGCGCATACGGCAGCAGCAGTTTCCAGTCGTCGGCGTAGCCATCCACCGTGATGCGCGTCGTGAGCGGATGCACATACAAACCCTGCCCTTGCGGCAAGGCAATCTTCGATGCGACCAGACTGCGCGCCAACGCCTGCGCCGATGCGGTCAGGGCTTGCTCCTGGCCGTGACGCAGCAATTCTTCCATCTGGCGCACGAACAGCCAGCCGGCTAACGGCAGGGCCAGCGTCGAGAGGGCGATCAGCAGGAGCTTGTAGCGCAGCGACATAGGCGACTGGACGTATAAACGTATAGATGGAAAAACGGGGCTGCGAATAAAGAATGGAGAGACGTCAGAAATTCGTCATTCCAGCGCAGGCTGGAATCCATTTTAATTTTCACTATGCCTGGTGAAACCTGGATTTCGGTAGATCGAGGTCAAATTGGATTCCAGCCTGCGCTGGAATGACGAGCAAAGGTATATCGAGGCACGAACGCAGAGGCCGTTACAATCCCCGTTCCCGCTCCACCAGCCATCACACACGCCAGCGATAACCGACGCCGTGCACGGTTTCGATCGCGTCGAACTCGGGTGCCAGAGCGATGAATTTCTTGCGGATGCGCTTGATGTGCGAGGTGATCGTGGCATCGTCGACCACCACTTGCGCCTCGCGCATGAGCTGGTCGCGATTTTTCACGTGGCCCGGAAAACGCACGAGGATGTGCACCATCCAGAACTCGGTCACGGTCAGCGGAATTTCCTGACCGTTCCAGCTCACGCGCATGCGTTCGGCTTCGAGTCGCAGCGGACCTTGTTCGACCACGGTTTCCTTGTTCATCGGTTTGCTCAGCGCATCGAGCCGGCGGAACAGCGCGCTGATGCGCGCGGACAGATGATGCAGGCTGATGTCCTTGGTCAGGTAATCGTCGGCGCCGAGACGCAGGCCGGAAATGATGTCGAGATCGGAGTCGCGCGCGGTCAGGAAAATGATCGGCAGCAATGCCGCTTTCGCGCGCAGTTCGCGGCACAGCTCGAAGCCGCCTTCGAGCTCGTCGCCGAGGCCGATGTCGATGATCACGAGCTCGGGCAGGCGCAGGTTGAATGCGCGGCTGGCTTCCGGGCGCGTGGCATACCCTTGCACCTGATAACCGAACCGTGTCAGCGCCTCGACGTAGTTGGCGCGGATGCTGGGTTCGTCTTCGACGATGGCGATGGAACGGGCCATGAGTTGCTCCGCGAGTTGATCGTGTCGGCAGCTTACGGAGCAGCGCGGCGTGTGCGCAATGGGTCAAGCGGATTTGCCCGCAAGCTGCCACAACTCATCGGCAATCCGCCGCATTCGTGTCAGCGCCGCGGCCACGATCCGCGTTGTACTGGCCACACGCGACGAGTGATCGCGATCGGAAAATCGAAATGTCGAACGATACGAACAAACCGAATAGCGAACTGCAACGCAGTTTCGAGCCGCTGCGCACGTGCTTCGCACTGCTCAGCTTGTTGCTCGGGATACTGGTCTGCCTGCGCTTTTAGTCCCCCAAATAATGATGAGGAACCACGATGGACGTTTGCCTGCCTTCCGATTTTTTGGCCCTGCGCGCGAGTGTGGACAGCGACTGGCGCGATGGTTGCGCGGGATTTTCGAACGCGCAGTCGCATGCCGAGGACGCCGAATATTCGTCGCCCGGCTTGCCGCCCCGCCGAACGTTACGCTGCGAAAAAAATACGCCGGCAAAACCGCGGACATCCACGCAGGCGGATCCCGCCTGGCAGGTGATTTGAGAAACCGCCAAAAACAAACCGTCATTCCAGCGAAGTCTGGAATCCAGCCCTCTTTTTCAGCACCTCAAGAACTGGATTCCAGCCTTCGCTGGAATGACGGGCAGAAGATCTTGTCAACTTGACGTAGTAGCCATCTGCGCATGCATCGCCGCGATCACCGCGGCGTAATCGGGCTTGCCGAAAATCGCTGAGCCGGCAACAAACGTATCGGCACCGGCGCGTGCAATTTCGGCGATGTTGTCGACCTTGACGCCACCATCCACTTCGAGCCGGATGTCGCGACCGCTGCGATCGATCCGCTCGCGCACGCGGCGCAGTTTTTCCAGCGCGGCCGGAATGAAACTCTGGCCACCGAATCCCGGATTGACCGACATGATCAATACGAGGTCGAGCTTGTCGAGCACGAAATCCAGATACTCCAGCGGCGTCGCCGGATTGAAAACCAGGCCAGCCTTGCAACCGCTGTCGCGAATCAGCGAGATGGTGCGATCGACATGTTCGCTCGCCTCGGGATGAAAACTGATCGACGTCGCGCCCGCCGCGGCGAAATCCGGAATGATGCGATCCACCGGCTTGACCATCAGGTGTACGTCGATCGGCGCGGTAATGCCGTGCTTGCGCAACGCTTCGCAGATCAGCGGACCGATCGTCAGGTTGGGCACGTAATGGTTGTCCATCACATCGAAATGCACCCAGTCGGCGCCCGCCGCGAGCACGTTGTTGACGTCTTCACCGAGGCGCGCAAAATCCGCCGACAGAATGGACGGCGCGATGATATTGGGCTGCTTGCTCATGCTGTCTCCGTGATGCGGGGCGTTGCTGTGACGTAGTTTATTTGATGCCGCGCTCGTGCTTGACCTTCTCGTACGCGGCGTTGATTTCGGTTGCGCGCATTTCCGATCGGCGTTTCATTTCCGCCGGCACGTCGCCGAGCTTGTCGGGATGATACTGGCTCATGAGTTTGCGATACGCGTGCTTCAGCGTGCGCTCGTCGGCATCGCGCGTGATGCCGAGCACGGCGTACGGATCGGGCTCGTTCGTCATGCGGTTCGGCGCGCTGCGGCCGTGATCGCCGTAACTCTGCTGGGTGTTGCTGTAGCTATTGCTGCGCGCGCCGCCGTAGGCATAACCTTTCATCGCCGAGATCGCGGCGAGCTCCTGTTCACTGACGTTGAGCTGGTGACACAGGTTGCGCAACAGGCTGAGTTTGGGTGTTGCCAACGCGCCTTCGGCGTAGATGATATCGAGCAGCATGTCGAGCAGCAGAAATGCGAGGTCACGCCGCCCGCGACACCATGTGCGCAACTCGGCAATCGATTCACGCACCTCGAAACCATCCTGCTTGCCGAGCGTGAAACGGCCGATCGCGTGCTGGCGTTGCGCCGCGTCGAGTTGCAGGCGTCCCATCAATGCTTCGGTCGCGTTGATTTCGCTTTGCGACACAAAACCGTCGGACTTGCACAACGCCCCGGCCAACGCGAATAGCGGCTCAATGAACGAACGCGGCGCGGCCTTGCCGAACCCGCGCAACTGCATGGTGTTGGCATCGAACATGTGGCCGATGGCGATGCCGAGCACGATGCCGAACGGCTGGCCCTTGAACAGGAACAGGCCCACCAGCCCGCCGACGATCTTGCCGATGAAATTCATGCGCAGCACCGCCGTGCCGAACGGATTTCGGCATGATCATGTGAAACGGGCAACAGCATTACCTTGCGCAAATTGATCGAGACAGAGCGCGGCATCGGATTCGAATCGGGGAGCAGAACCGCGATTTTAGCAAGACTGCGCGCTGCGCACATGAATTCGCAGCGCAGCCGCTACAATATCGCCTTGGTCAAACCTGCGGATACCGATTGTGCCCACCACCTTGCTGAACTCCGAGCTGCCCGGCCTCAACCTGATCCATCGCGGCAAGGTACGCGATGTGTTTGCGCTTTCGGCCGATGAGTTGTTGATCGTGGCGACGGATCGGCTGTCCGCGTTCGACGTGGTTTTGCCCGATCCGATTCCGGGCAAGGGCGAAATGCTCACGCAGATCTCGAACTTCTGGTTCGACAAGACCGCGCACGTCATGCCGAATCACCTGACTCACAAACCGGTGGCGAGTGTGTTGCCGCCTGGCGTCGATGCCGCACTGTATGCGCGCCGCAGCGTGATCAGCAAACGGCTGAAACCGGTGCCGGTCGAAGCGATCGCGCGCGGTTACCTGATCGGTTCGGGCTGGAAGGATTATCAGGCCAGCGGCAAACTTTGCGGCATCACCCTGGCCGCCGGTTTGCGCCAGGCCGAACGATTGCCCGAACCGATTTTCACGCCGTCGTCGAAAGCCGCGGTCGGCGATCACGATGAAAATATTTCCTTCGATGCGGTGGTTGCGACTATCGGCGCCGAACTCGCCGAACAGGTGCGTACAGCCACCTTGGCGCTGTATCGGTACGCCGCTGCTTTTGCACTCGAACGCGGCATCATCATTGCCGATACGAAATTCGAATTCGGCACCGATGCCGATGGAAAATTGTACGTGATGGACGAAATGTTGACGCCGGATTCGTCGCGTTTCTGGCCCGCCGAAGAATACAAAGTCGGTATCAGCCCGCCAAGCTACGACAAGCAATTCGTGCGCGATTATCTGGAAACGCTGGGCTGGAACAAGCAAGCGCCCGGGCCAAGATTGCCGACACCGGTGATTACCGGCACCGCCGCAAAATATGCCGAGGCGTTGCAACGACTCGCGCAAATCCAGCTTGACTGAGCCAGCACGAATCCGGCGACATGGACGCCGTAGCGTTACACTCGTTGAATCCATTCGGAGATAGCCCATGCAAGCCACCGACGATAACCCGCTCGATCAACACGATGACATTCCTGCACGCCGTCCCGTCGATGCCTGGCTGGGCAATTACAGTGAGGATCATCGCAACCCGAGCAATATCCTGATTCACTGGATTTGCGTACCGGCAATTTTGTGGACGGTAATCGCAGGTTTGTGGGCCGTGCCGGTGCCGGCGATCATCGGGCGACCCGGACTCTGGGCGGCAGTCGCGATGTTTTTTGCGTTCGCGTTCTACATGCGCCTGTCGCGCGCGCTGGCGCTCGGCATGCTTGTCGTTTTTGCCGCATTCGGTTTGATTAGCGAAGCGCTGTATCGCAGTGTCGGCCCGACCGCGTTATGGCAGATTGCGCTGGGCGTGTTCGTGATCGCATGGATCGCGCAATTTATCGGCCACAAGATCGAAGGCAAAAAACCATCGTTCCTGACCGACCTCGCGTACCTGCTGATCGGGCCGTTGTGGCTCGCCGCCAAAGTGATGCGACGCCTTGGCATGAGTTATTGATCGCACGTCGCACAAATTTCTTGCAGCGACGCTGAACGTCGGTGCGCTTGTTTCGTACTAACCTTTCTCGAACGGCCGCAGCAACCAGCGGCACAGCGCGGGCAAGAACACCATCGCGGCGATCATGTTGACGACGAACATGAAGGTCAGCATCACGCCCATGTCGGCCTGGAATTTCAGGTCCGAGAATACCCACGTGCCGACGCCTACGGCCAGCGTGAGTGCGGTGTAGAAGATCGCGATACCGGTGGTCTTGAGCGCGCCGAAATACGATTCGGTCAGTGTGCGGCCCGCCT
>JANXUW010000739.1 GCA_025351985.1 Pseudolysobacter sp. | reverse complement strand
TGCGACTTACGAGAACGCCGAACTGCAATTCGAGGAACTCACCCAGGCGTATTTCAGCAGCGTATTGCGTGAACTCGGTGAGCGCGCCAGTTGCGTCACCTATTGGCTGGATGAGCAATTGATCGCATTCAACCTGGTGCTGCACGACGAGCAACGCTTGCTCGACAAGTTTTTCGGCATGGATTACGCCGTGGCGCGCAAGTACAGCTTGTATTACGTGAGCTGGATGGAAAACGTGCGTTATTGTCTGGCAAATCGCATTCCGCTGTATCAAAGCGGGCAGGGATTGCATCACGAAAAACTGCGCCTCGGCAGTCGTCTTGCGGCGAACTGGTTGTGGTATCGCCATCGCAATCGTCTGCTCGATCGCATCTTCGCTGTGGTCGAGCGCCTGTTTCGCCTCGACCGTCTCGACGCCGATCTGGCGCACCACATCAAGGAACCGAACCGATGAACCTCATCGCAAAACCCGCGCGCTGGTTGAATCCTGTGGCGCTGTCGTGGCTGATTTTGCTCGGCTTCGAAACCTTGTGTCAGGTTTCGCTGAAATTGGCGGGGGAGCAATCGGGTGCGTTCGAATTCACGCTCGCGGCTGCGCTCAATGCGGCACGCTCGCCGTGGTTGTGGAGCGCGGCGGGCTGTTATCTCGGCGCGTTTCTGGCGTGGATGGTGATCTTGCGCAAGTCATCCTTGTCCAGCGCGTTTCCAACCAGCGCGATCGTGTTCGTGGCAGTGATGATTGCGTCGTTTCTGGTGGTAGGCGAAGTACTGAACTGGTCGAAGCTGCTCGGTTCGGCAGTCATCGTCTGCGGCATCCTAATGCTCGGTTCGGATACGTCGAAGCCTGCGGATCATTAGACGCAACGCGACGCAAGCCGTCTGCGCGATAAACGCTGCCGCGTAAAATCTCAAAGTTTACCGGCGCATACGCTAAACTATGCGCAGGAACAGGGTATCCCGGAGAAATGAATGAGTAATGTGCAGGAAACCATTTTCGCCATCATCGCCAAAGAGTCCGGCATTGAGGCGAGCAAGATCACGCTCGAATCCACCTTGAAGGATCTCGAAATCGATTCGCTCGACGCGGTGCAGATCATTTTCGAGCTCGAAGACAAATTCAAGATCACCTTGCCCGATCGCGACCCGACCGTCGATACCGATTCGGTGCAGGGTCTGGTGACCGCGGTCGAACGCCTGGTCGCCGAAAAAGAAGCCGCCGCGCCTGCGCTGAGCTGACGCATCCGTCACACTCAAGACGATTCGAAAGATGCATAAATTCAAACCTCGAACGAGATTCGCATGCGGCGCGTCGTAATTACCGGAATGGGCTCGTTGTCGGCGCTCGGACTCGATGCGCCGACGTGCTGGAATGCGATGCGCGAAGGCCGCCAGGGTATCGCGCCGATCAGTCGGATCGATGCGAGTTTGCTCAAGGCGCGCATCGCGGCAGAAGTGCGTGGCTTCGAGCCGCTCGCGCATTTCAGCGAAAAACAATTGATGCTGCTGGATCGTGTTTCGCAGTTTGCACTCGTTGCGGCGCGCGAGGCGGTCAAACAATCCGGCATCGATTTTTCGGCCGACGAACTCGGCGATCGCACCGCGTGCATCATCGGCACCGGCGTTGGCGGCGAGACCACGCATGACGAAGCCTCGCGGCGGCTATATGGCGAGAACGCGCGGCCGCATCCGCTCAGCATCGTGCGCCTGATGTCGAACGCGCCGGCGTGCCAGATCAGTATCGAATTCAAGCTTACCGGCCCGGCGTTCGCCGTGGTCAGCGCATGCGCGTCGTCGAATCACGCGATGGCGCAAGCGTTCCACATGGTGCGCAGCGGGATGGTCGATGCGGCCGTGACCGGTGGCACCGAGGCCTGCATCACGCTCGG
Source organism: Pseudolysobacter sp. (assembly GCA_025351985.1). Lineage (GTDB taxonomy): Bacteria > Pseudomonadota > Gammaproteobacteria > Xanthomonadales > Rhodanobacteraceae > Pseudolysobacter. The sequence continues at coordinate 9,066 of JANXUW010000739.1, read as the reverse complement.
CTGCGCCAAGGCATGGGAAGCAATGCGCGTGCTCGCCGATGACACGTGTCGCCCGTTCAGCAAACAACGCCGTGGCCTCGTGCTCGGTGAAGGCGCGGCCATTTTTGTGCTCGAAACGTTGGAACATGCGCAGGCACGCGGCGCGAATATTCTCGCTGAATTCGCCGGTGCCGGCATGTCGGCGGATGCGGCGGATATCGTTTTTCCGTCTGAAATCGGTGCGGCACGTGCGATCGAGCGCGCATTGTCCGAAGCAAAACTCAACGTGACCGATGTCGGTTACATCAATGCGCACGGCACCGGCACGCCGGCCAACGATCCGACCGAAACCGCGGCGATCCGGCGCGTGTTCGGCACGCATGCCGATGCGCTTGCGGTGTCGTCGACCAAATCGATGCACGGCCATGCGCTCGGCGCGGCCGGCGCGATCGAACTGGTCGCGGCGATCGGTGCATTGCGCGACGGCGTGTTGGCACCGACGCTGAATTTTGTCGATCCCGATCCGGCCTGCGATCTCGATTACGTGCCGAATGTCGCGCGCGAAAAAACCGTGCGTGCGGCGTTATCAAATTCGTTTGCTTTCGGTGGTCTCAATGCGGTAATCGCACTGAGACAGGCGCCGTAAATCCGCTTCAAATGAAATGAATATCGCGGTGTTCCTGCCGCGTGTCCCTTGCCAGTTCGACTATTCGAGTTATGGAGATAAACGTGAAAAGACGTGGTTTTGTTTTGGGTTCTCTCGCTGTGCTGACGGCATCGATCATGCCGCTGCTTTCTCATGCCGCGCCCGCAGCGGCTGCTGCCGCGGCGCCGGTTGCGGTATTGCCATTCACGTGGGATATCGCGCCGCCGCTTGACACGCGCGAAAACTTCGTCGCGTGGATGGTGAAAAACCGTGGCGAAGATGCGGCCTTCGTCGGCAAGCGCTGGGATCGTCTGCAGGCAATGTTGACCAACAAGGATTTGAGCGCCGATCGCGAAAAGCGCGCATTCCTGCTGACGCCGCGCGAAGACTTCGTGCGTCCGATCAATCGCGCCCATTCCTACGACAGCGCGTTCCTCGATATCGGTTATGGCGTGACCATTTCCGGCCCGCACCTGGTCGGCCACATGACCGCGTCGCTCGATGTGAAGCAGGGCGAAAAGGTGCTCGAAATCGGTACCGGTTCGGGTTACCAGTCGGCGTATCTGTCGCACCTGACCGACAAGGTTTTCTCGATCGAAATCATCAAGCCGCTGGCCGAACGCACGCGCGGCGTGTACGACGATTTGATCAAGAAAGGCTACAACGAATTCAAGAACATCACCTCGAAACAGGCCGACGGTTATTACGGCTGGGAAGAGAACGGTCCGTTCGACAAGATCATTGTCACCTGCGGTATCGATCACGTGCCGCCGCCGCTACTCAAGCAGCTCAAGGCCGGTGGCATCATGGTCATTCCAGTCGGCCCGCCCGGTGCGCAACGCGTGCTCAAGGTGGTCAAAAATCAGGCCGCGGACGGCACCATCACGGTCACGCGCAGCGACATCTACAACGGCAAGATCGTGCCGTTCGTGCCGTTCACCAAGCTTGAAGGCGACGTCATCAAGGCCACCCACAACGGCAAGCCGGATACCGACAAGGTCGAAGGTATTACGCCGCCGCCGGCCAAGCCTGCGGCTGGCAAGCAGTAATACTGGCGTCACGTTTTACGCTCGACATTTTTTCGATTTGCGTTTTTTGCCCGTCATCCCAGCGCAGGCTGGGATCCATTTTGATCTTGCTCCTGTAGGTACGGGGGTGATGCGCGCCTGCAAAGTCAAAATGGATTCCAGCCTTCGCTGGAATGACGGCTTCGTTTCCAATAGTTCGTGGATGTGGTGCGCGCCGCTGTTGCTGGTCACGCTACGTCAAGCCGGTTCGGCAGCTCAAGTTGCCAGCGCAATCCCAAGGTTAAGTAAAACTCGATGACCCTCAGCAAATCTTCACCGCGCACCGGCGCCAACGAACAACCCGCGCTGCTTTTTTACCTCGCCGTGGCGATGGTATCGGCGGCGATCATCGCGCTGCAGATCGTCATCATGCGTGTCTTCGCCGTCGGCAGTTGGGCGCATTTCGGCTCGATGGTGGTGAGCCTGGCGATGATGGGTTTCGGCCTCACCAGCGTGGTGATGTGCGCTGCCAATGCATGGTTCGAGCGACATTGGCGCGGTGTGGCGAATGTGGCGTTGCTATTGTTCGGGCCGCTCATCATCGCGTCGAACCTGCTTGCGCAGCAGATTCCGTTCAACGCGATTTTCCTGGTTTCCGACCCGCTGCAGAAATGGCGGCTGTTCGCGAACTTCGTGCTTTATCTGTTGCCATTTCTGAGCGGCGCGTTTTTCCTCGGCGCGGTATTCCTGCGCATGAAGGCGATCTTCGGGCGCGTGTATTTCGCCGATCTCGCCGGTGCCGGTGTCGGCGGTCTCGTCGTGCTGGCGACCTTGTATGTTTTCCGGCCTGATGATTTGATCGTCGTGCCGCTGCTGTTGTGGCTGATCGGCAGCCTGATGTGGTTTGCGCATCAGCGCAGCACGAAAAATCTGATCGGCGTGACCGTGGTCGCGCTGCTGTGTTTCGCGACGCAGATTTTCCTGCCGGATTATTTCGGCATTTCCAAGCTCGCGGTGTCGGATTACAAGGGCGTTTCCTACGCGCGCAAATTTCCGGACAACCAGCGCATCTACGAGAACGCATCGCCGTTCGGTTACCTCGAAGTCTATTCGAGTTCCTACCTGCATTTCGCGCCGGGACTTTCCGACAACGCCGCGTTCAACCTGCCCGAGATGCCGGCCAATGCCTATCTCGGCATGTACATCGACGGCGAAGGCCCGTTCGGCATCATGCGCAATCTGTCGGATGCGGAAAGCGCGTATTTCCGCTACCTGCCGATGGTCTATCCGTACCAGATCAAGTCCGATCCGAACACGTTCGTGGTGCAGTTCGGCGGCGGCATCTCGACCGAAGTCGCGCTGCGTTATTCGAAGCACGTCACCGTGGCCGAATCCAATCCGGCGATTCTCGCGGCGTTCCGCAACGACAAGACCCTGCGCGAATTCAGTGGCGATGTACTCGGCAACCCCAAGCTCACCGCGATCGATTACGACGGACGTTTGTTTCTGGCGAATACCGATCAGCGTTTCGATGTGATCGATCTGAGTCTCGCCGATTCGGCGGGCTTGTCGAATCCCGGCGGTTTTGCGATCGTCGAAAAGTACGCCTACACACGCGAAGCGATGACCGCGTACATGCGCGCGCTGGCGCCGGGCGGCGTGTTGTCGGTAACGTTGTGGAACAAGGAAGAACCGCCGAAATCCATCCTCAAGCTGTACGCGACGATGGCCGACGCGGCGCGCAGTCTTGAGCCTGGCGCGGCGATCGACGATCGTTTTTATGCGGTGTCGAGTTATCTCTCGACCACCACGGTGTTGTACAAGCGCGGCGGTTTCAGCGCCGAGGACATGACCAAGTTGCACGCGCACTCGCATGCGATGTCGTTCGATGAAATCACCTATCCCGGATTCGTCTACGATACGACGCAAACGACCGCGACGCTTGATGCGTACGAAGCCGGCATCTTCGGTGCGGACGCCACGGTAAAAGCGGCTGGCCCGACCGAGCCGGATGCTGGGACAACTGCGAGCCCCAGTTCTGCCGAGCCGATGGCCGATCCGACCGCGCCGCCCTTGGATGGGACTGATACAACGTCCACCGCAGCGCCGACGCAATTGCCCGCGACTACGCTCGCGCAACTCGCGTGGAGCAGCCTGATCCACGGCGGCTGGGACGACATCGCGCATCGTTACGTATTCGATGCGCGGCCGCTGACCAACAACCATCCGTACTTCGCCGCGTATGTAAAACCCGCCGATCTCACGCGCGTTACCGACCGCCTCGAACTGTTCCAGGACGAGTGGGGTTACCTGCTGGTGTGGGCGACGTTCGGCATCGCGCTGCTCGCGGCGATCGTGCTGATCGCGTTCCCGGTCGCGTTCGGCTGGCGTACGATTTTCAGCCGTTATCCGGGCCAGTTCCGCACCATCCTGTATTTTGCGTGCCTCGGTCTCGGTTATATCGTGGTTGAAGTTTCACTGATCGCAAAGTTCGTATTGGCGCTCAGCAATCCGACCATTTCCGCATCGATCCTGATCACTGGCATGCTGGTCTTCTCTGGGCTTGGTAGTCTGGTTTCGGAGCGCTACATGGAACGGGCACGTACCGTCATGCCGCGCATCTTCGTCGCGATTGCAGCGCTGTTGATCGCCTACAGTTTCCTGCTCGATCCGGTGCTCGATCGCCTCGGCAGCCTGCCTTATGCGTTACGTCTGTTGTTCTCGTTTGCATTGATTGCGCCGCCCGCATTCCTCATGGGTTTCCCGATGTCGATCGCGATGACCTGGCTCGGGCGCCTCGGCAAGGACGCAATGTTCCTGTGGGCGTGGGGCATCAACGGCTCGTTCTCGGTAGTCGGCGCGGCGGCGGTGCCGATCATCGCGACCTCGTTCGGTTTGGCCGCGTGTTTGCAGGTCAGTGGCGGTGCGTATCTGCTCGCGATTCCGGCGTTTTTCGCGATCTTCCTGCCGCTGAAAAAAGCCGCGGGATAACGCAACATGCCGACGCCGTCGCAACGATTGCCACGCGGTTTGTCGCTGCTGAAATCCTGCGCGGCGCTGTTGGTTATGACGTTGCTGTCAGGCGTGGTTTTGGCCGCGCAACCGATCGCCAAAACCGCGCCATCGACCGCTGCGAAAACCGTGCCGACAAATGCGGCGAAAAAGCCGCTCGCAGCATTGCCTGCAGCGAAACTCGCGCTTGTCAATTTCAAGACCGCACCGTTTCCGTATCGCGGTCTGATCCCGGATTCCGGCAAGCATTTTCTCGATACCAGTGAAGGCAATCGCACCGGCCACACCGCGCGCGACGGCGTGCATTGGGAAGATGCGATCTATCGCGATAGCCGCGTGCTGTTGTACATGCCGGCCGGATTCGACATCCGCAAACCCGCACTCATGGTGGTGTTTTTTCACGGCAACGGCGCGTTGCTGACGCGCGATGTGATCGAGCGCCAGCAAGTGGTCGAGCAGCTCGCCAGATCCGGTGCAAACGCGGTTTTGGTCGCGCCGCAATTCGCAATCGATGCCGCCGATTCGAGCGCCGGACGTTTCTGGCAGCGCCGTGGATTCATCGAATTCATCGGCGAGGCCGGTGTGCGTCTGGTGGAACTGTACGGCGACAAACGCGCCGAGTCGCGCATCTCGCAAATGCCCGTCGTGCTGGTCGCCTACAGCGGCGGTTATCTGCCGGCGGCGTGGTCACTGGCGATCGGCGGCGCGGGCCGGCGTTTGCGCGGCGTGGTGATGCTTGATGCGATGTACGGCAATATCGACAAGTTCACAAGTTGGGTCGAGCAGATGCGCTGGCCGACGTTTTTTCTCAGCGCGTACACCGAGTCCAGCCGCGAAGGCAACGAAGCGCTGATGCAGGAATTGAAAGAAGCGAACGTGCGCTACAAGACCGTGCCACCGAAGAATTTTTCACAAGGCGGCGTGACCATCCTCAGCACCGATCCCGATACCAAACACGAGGATTTCGTCACGCGCGCGTGGGTCGAAAATCCGCTACGCTGGGTGCTGGAACGCATTCCGGGATTCGCGCGTTACAGCGAGCCGGCCAAGCCGAAGACGAGCAAGACCAAGTCGAAATAATCGCCTTCTAGTCTTTGGATCGATTACAGCACTCTTTGAAATGGTACTGGATTGCAGTACCATCGGTACATGAAGCGGAAACACGCAAAGACGCTGAATGCCATCTTCATCCATCCGGCTTCGGCGAACATACAATGGCAGGATATTGAAGCGCTGTTGGTTGCCTTGGGTGCAGAAATCAGCGAGCGGGAAGGGTCGCGCGTAGGCGTCGAACTATTCGGCGATGCGCGGGTTTTTCATCGTCCGCATCCTTCTCCTGATACCGATAAAGGTGCAATTGCAAACATCCGCAAATGGCTGGAATCCAATGGAGTGAAACCATGAATATCATGACTATCGAAGGCCAAAGGGCCGTTATAAATTACGATCCCGAGATCGATATGTTTCGAGGTGAATTTCTCGGTTTGAGTGGTGGTGCCGATTTTTATGCCACCACAATTCGTTCGCTTCGCGCCGAGGGCAAGATTTCGCTCAGGATCTATCTCGAAATGTGCGAAGAGAAGGGAATGGAGCCCTTTAAATCCTTCTCGGGAAAATTCAATGCGCGCATCGATCCCGAACTACATGCGCGTGCCGTTGAATTGGCTGCGGCCAATGGGATCAGCTTGAACCAGTTTGTCGAGCGCGCGATTCAGCACGAAATCGCCGCCTGAGACTCCTAAGTATCGCAACAGGAAGCTGGAGCCTTACGAAATCACGCGCTGCCGGTCGATAACACGACTGGCAGCGCGGATTGTCAAAGCTGCATCACACCAGCTTCTTCGCCTTGGTCAGCAGCTGATCGAGCAGCGCGATGCCGAGATCGATTTCTTCCGTGCTGATATGCAGCGACGGCGCGAACGTGATGACGTTCTTGTAATAACCGCCGACATCGAGCACGAGGCCCATCTTCTTGCCGTTGTGTTCGAGCTCGCCGGCCAGGCCGAGATCGGCCATCTTGTCGAGCAACTTCTTGTTCGGCGTGAAACCATCGGCTTCGCAGATTTCGCCGCGCAACGCGAGACCCAGACCATCGACGTCACCGATTTCCTTGTGGCGTTTCTGCAGGTCTTGCAGGCCCGCGAGGAAATGCGCGCCCTTCGCCATGACCATCGCTTCGTAATCGGTTTCGGCCAGCATCTTCATCGTTTCCAGGCCCACCGCGGTGCCGAGCGGATTGGATGCGAATGTGGAGTGCGTCGAGCCCGGCGGGAACACGGTGGGATTGATCAATTCTTCGCGTGCCCAGATGCCGGCGAGCGGATTCAGGCCGTTGGTCAGCGCCTTGCCGAACACGAGCACGTCCGGTGTCACACCGAAATGTTCGATCGACCACAGCTTGCCGGTGCGGAAGAAACCCATCTGGATTTCATCGACCACCATTAGGATGCCGAACTTGTCGAGCACGCGCTTCAGGCCCTTGAAGAAATTCGGCGGCGGAATGACATAACCGCCCGTGCCCTGGATCGGCTCGACGTAGAACGCGGCGTATTCGCACTGGCCGGCTTTCGGATCCCACACGCCGTTGTATTCGGTCTCGAACAGGCGCTCGAACTTGGCGACGCAGAACTCGCCGTATTCTTCTTTCGACATGCCTTTCGGGCCGCGGAAGTGATACGGAAATTCGATGAACTGGGCGCGATCGAAATGGCCGTAACGACGGCGATAACGATACGACGACGTAATTGCCGAGGCACCAAGCGTGCGTCCGTGGTAACCGCCCTCGAACGCGAACATCAGGCTCTTGCCGCCTTTCGCATTGCGCACGATTTTCAGCGAGTCCTCGACCGACTGCGAACCGCCGACGTTGAAATGCACGCGGCCATCGAGACCCCATTTTTTCTTCGCGTCTTCGGCCACGATCTTGGCCAGCTCGATCTTGGTCGGATGCAGATACTGGCTGGCGACCTGCGGCAGGATATCGATCTGCTTCTTAAGGACGTTGTTCAGGCGCTCGTTCGAATAACCGAAATTGACCGCCGAATACCACATCTGCAGGTCGAGAAATTCGGTGCCGGCGCTGTCGTAGAGATAGCTGCCTTCGGCGCGCGTGAAGATTTTCGGCGGATCGGAATAATGAACGGTATCGCCGAAGGAACAGTATTTGGCCTCGTCGGCCAGAAGCTCGGAATCACGCATTGGAAGAAATATCCTGGACTACATTGAGAGAAGAAAACTTGGTCAGGCGACCGGCGATCAGCGCGGGCAGCAACGCCAGCGCTTCGGCGAAACCGGCGATCGGCGTGTGCGGAATGCCGGCCGAGGTGCAGTGATCGATCAGGCGCGCCTTGGCGAACACATGATCGACCGCGTCGGCAGCGCAGAAGTCCGAAGCGCCATCACCGATCAGCAGAATATTGTGCGGCGGTTTGCGCGCGCGGCTGACGCAGGCGCACTTGCAGTTGCCACTCGACACCGAACAGCTCGGACTCGAATACGGAAATTTCAGCGACCATTCGCGCGCGCCTTCCGGCTCGAAATGATTGGCGATGATCGGCAGGTCGGCGAGGTCGTAGCGCGCAAGAATCTTGCTGATCGCGTAATCGAGACCGTCGCTGACGATGGTGATCGAAATGCCCGCAGTCTTGGCCGCGGCGACGAACGCCGGGAACGCCGGATCGATTTCCATGCTCGCCAGGTGCGCATCGATTTCTTCCTGACTCGCGTCGAGCAAGGCGACTTGGCCGCCCATGCATTCGCGCGAACCGAGCTTGCCGGAGCGCCATGCGCTCTCCAGCGTTTCCCAACCCGGACGCGCAAAACGTTCGAGCAGCGAGTCGGTAATATCTTTGAGTGCGATGGTTCCGTCGAAATCGCAGAGGATGTTCCAGTCGAGCACGGTGCAGTCCTTTCCACGGCAAAAGTCCGCGCAGTCTAGGCTTTCAACCTTTTGATTTGCTTTTGCCATGTGCGCAAGGCACGGCAACAAGCGGCTTGGGTTCAGGCTGGCTCGCCAAGCCCGCCGAACGCATCAGAAAATTTTGCGTGGCTGGCGCATTTGAGGCCGATCAAAGGTTGTCCGGTTTATCATGACGGTTGCGCCGCATTGGCGTTTTCCTTTCCTGATCGCAGTGTTGCCGCCATGTCCACTCGCAAAGCCTTTTTTGCCTACACCGCCTGGGATGCCTATCCGGCTTTTCTCGGGATCGCGCACGCGGTGTTTCTCGCGTTCATCTTTTTCGATTTCCATGGCTTGTCTTGGCCGGTATTCATCGTGCTTGGGCTGATTTATTCGATCAGCATTTCGTGGAGCATCAATGGCACCAGCCACAACTTCATCCACAACCCGTTCTTCAAATGGGCGTGGCTGAATCGTGCGTACAGCATTTTATTGTCGGTCACCGATGGTTTCTCGCAGGAGTT
>JANXUW010000738.1 GCA_025351985.1 Pseudolysobacter sp. | reverse complement strand
CAGCGATCTCGGCGCGATCGTCTCGCAAGTCCAATACGACAAGGTGCTCGGTTGCATTGCACTCGCACGCGCCGAAAGCGGCAACGTGCTCTGTGGCGGCGAGGCGGTAAAACTCACCGGGCGTTGTGCGGACGGCTGGTTTATCGCCCCGACCGTGATCGAAAATCTCGGGCCAGAATGCCGCAGCAATCGCGAGGAAATTTTCGGCCCGGTAGTCACGCTGCAACCGTTCGACAACGATGACGATGCGCTGGCCAACGCCAATGCGACGGAATACGGCCTTGCCACGTCAGTGTGGACGACGGATCTGCAACGCGCGCATCGTATCGCCGCGAAACTCGAGAGCGGCATCGTCTGGATCAACTGCTGGATGTTGCGCGATTTGCGTACACCGTTCGGTGGGGTAAAACATTCCGGCGTCGGCCGTGAGGGCGGCTGGGAAGCGATGCGGTTTTTTACCGAGCCGAAAAATGTCTGCGTTTTTCTCGGCGAATGAAAAGTGCTGCGACACGCAGAAGCAACGAATCGACTGGCCGCAGACTTTGTTTCGAAATGGAACTCTTGCACGATATCATTGACGCCAACCACCACGAATTGCCTGTAATCTACGGGCCTGCGCCGCAGTCGGGTAACTTCGTGAAACCGGAATAGACCTGATGAATTCATTGACCGACCTGCTCGAACGCAATCGCCTCTGGGCCGCCTCGGTGCGCGCTGAAGACCCGGGGTTTTTCAAGCGACTCTCGACCCAGCAGGCGCCGAAATACCTGTGGATCGGTTGCTCCGATTCGCGCGTGCCGGCCAACCAGATCACCGGCATGCAGCCGGGCGAAGTATTCGTGCATCGCAACGTCGCCAACATCGTCGTGCATACCGACCTGAACTGCCTCAGTGCCATCCAGTTCGCGGTCGATCTGCTCAAGGTCGAGCACATCATGGTGGTCGGCCATTACGGCTGCAGCGGTGTGCATGCCAGCCTCAACGGCATGCGCATCGGCCTCGCCGACAACTGGTTGCGGCATCTGGTCGACGTCGAGAAAAAACACACCGCGATGCTTGATGCGATCGAACTCGATGCGCTGAAACACGCGCGCCTGTGCGAGCTCAACGTGATCGAACAGGTGGTCAACGTCTGCCAGACCACGATCGTCGAAGACGCGTGGAGCCGCAGTCAGCCACTCACCGTGCACGGCTGGATCTACGGTTTGCACGACGGTCGCGTACGCGATCTCGGCATCAGTGTGGATGCACCAGTCCTGCTTGACCATGCGTACAAGAGTGCGCTCGAAAAACTGCGCGGCGGTGCCGAAAAATGAGTCCGCGACTTTGCCGAAAATTCGTTGTAACCCATCCGATACTTCATAACTCAAACGGAGCAAATCGCCATGCATCGAATCAGCACCGTTCTGTTTGCACTGCTTCTGCCACTGGGTCTGGCGAGCGCCGCGCCATCCGAACACGCCTCGACGGCGTTGCATGATGCGGATGCCGACAACTCGGCAAAGCTCACGTCGAAGCAGCCGGTCAGCGCCGCGGAATGGCGAGCCCAGCAGCGTGCGGCCTTCGTCAAGGCGGAAGGCATCTACACCCAGGCGCTCAAGCAAAAAGGTTTGCTCGCGCAATATCGAATCATGCAACAGGCCGCTGCGGCAGATCGCACGCCGGCGTTTCGCTCGATCTTCAGTCAATACGTGAGCTGGTATCAAACCTATCTCGGCGACTACGCGGCGGCGCGCAACACCCACTCGCTGCAGCAGGTCAGCGATTCTGATGACAACACGTCGCCGCTGTCGACGCCGGGGCTGCAGCAAAAACCTGCGGTCGACGCATTACTCGCGCTGACCAAGGATCGGCAAGCGGTATTTTTCAACGAAGCGCACACCTATCCGCACACACGCATCCTCACCATCGAAATGCTCGCACGATTACGCGCGCAGGGCTTTGATACGTTCGCGGCGGAAACACTGTACGAAAACGACAAGGATCTGCAAAAACGCGGCTATCCCATTATAAAAAGCGGCTTTTATACTCAGGAACCGCTGTACGCCGAGATGGTCCGCGAAGCAATCAAACTCGGATTCACAATCGTCGCCTACGAAGCCGAAAAAAACGAAGGCGATGCACGCGAACGCGAACAGGCAGCGACATTGATCAGCCGCGTATTCAAGAAAAATCCGCAGGCGCGTTTGGTCGTGAATGCAGGCTTCGCGCACATTCAGAAAATCGGCAAATATCTCGACGGCGAATCGATGGCACAGCATTTCAAGAAACTCAGCAACATCGATCCGTTGTGCATCGAACAGACCATGATGGTCGATCACGATACAACTGCGCACGACCATCCGTTCTATCGTGCCGTTATCGAATATCTGCATCCGGTCAAGCCGATCGTTTTTGTCGATAGCGGCGGCAAACCGTGGTCGCTGAAGCCGAACGCGTACGATGTCAGTGTGTTTTTTCCACCGCAGGAACTGCGCCGCGATCGTCCGACGTGGCTCGATATCGATGGATTGCGGAAACCGGTACTGGTACATCAGAACCTGTGCCAGAAGCAGGTGCCGTGCCTGATCGAAGCGCGTTACGCCGACGAGGGCAAGGATGCGATTCCGGCAGATCGCCTCGTGTTCGACCACATCGATATTCTCGGCGAACAAGCGGTGAGCGATCTGTATCTGCGCCCGGGTAATTATCGGTTGACCGTGAGCGCGCTGGATGAGCGCGTGCTGGCCAATCAAACCCTGGCGGTCAGCGCCGACACCGTCGCGGGCGCGCAATGAATATCGTGCGTACGCCTTCCGCGCCTGCACCGGTAGGCGCTTATCCGCATGCGCGGCGCGTCGGCAACCTGCTGTTTTTATCGGGTGTGGGGCCGCGCCTTGCGAGCGACAATTCCATTCCGGGCAACGTCTACGACAATGCGGGGACGTTGCTCGAATACGACATTGAAGCGCAGTGCCACTCGGTCTTCGCCAACGTGCGCGCGGTACTCGAAGCCAGCGGCGCGCGCTGGGAAGATCTCGTCGATGTCACGGTTTTCCTCACCGACATGGCCCGCGATTTTACGATCTACAATCGCATTTACGCCGAGTATTTCAATGTTGCCCAACCGTGTCGCACGACGCTCGGCATAAGTGCCTTGCCGACGCCGATCGCGATCGAGTTGAAATGCATTGCGTCGCTGTGATGCAGAACATGAAAAATCCCTCAGATAAAAATCCTGGGAAAACGTAATGCAAAATTGATATGGCTAGCTTCCGCGACGGAATTTCGTTGCGCTCGCGCCACGTGCTACAAACCAGCGTACCGCCGCCCAAAACCGCACGGTGTTGTTAATCGACATCGCGGCGATCTTGGATTCAGTTACAATCCTCTCTCGCCATACCAACAGCACAACCGAATCAAGGATCGATCAATGCCGTTCTTGCGCAGAATTTCCAACTCGGTCCTTATAATCGCGGTATCGTTTTTCGCTGTTTTCAGCGCGAACGCGAAAGCACAAACACCGATCTGGAGAAACGACTGGACGGTTGCAACACAACCAACCCTGCAATCGTCCTCTCCCTCATTTGTTACTTTTGCTCCCGACGGCGATCTATTGCTTGGATCGGCATCGCCCAATAATCTCGACTATCAGTTCGTGCGTTTGACCTCGGCAGGGACGATACGCTGGGCAATAAATCTGGATGGAGGCTGGGGCGTTGAAACAGACGGAACGATAGGCTTGCAGGCTAACGCTGATGGTAGTGCCTTCGTTAGCATGAGTGATGCATCTGGGTACGCCGGTGGTAACTTCATTGCAAAAATCAGCCCGCTGGGTGCCGTTGCATGGACACGCCAGATCTCTACCTTTTGGTTAGCCGTGCAATCCGCGCAGTTGATCGCTACGGCCAATTGCGGCGGCGTAACTGCACTGAATAGCGTCAGCGGGCAATTGGCTTGGCAATACATTTACTCTATCGGACTGAACGATTGTGCCGGAAATGGATTGACAGCAGATGGCCAAGGTAACGTGTACGCAACTTTCGCCACTTTTAGCGGTGGTACCAATACCGGATTTCACACGGTGAAAATGGGCGTCGACGGACATGTGATATGGGATATTTCGACAAACGGAAACAGCACTCCAGCGCCGGTCGGCGTGAGTGGATCGCTTTTGTATTTAACCACTCCCTCCAACGTTCGCGCTATTCGAACCGGTGATGGCTCGACGGCATGGACTTCATCTTATTCGGCTAATGCCGGACTGGCGGATTTTGTCCTGGCCGGAAACCCCGCTGAGTTGGTCGTCGCCACAGCGAATTCCGTGCAGCGACTCGCTGTGGACACAGGCCAACCGCGCTGGTCACAATCGGCCTCCGGAAAACTGAATGTAGTTAACGGCGAAATTATCGTCAACGCTACGGGCAGCATCACCAAGCTGGATTCGGATACAGGGACCGTGAATTGGTCAACACAATTGCCGGTCACAGACCTCTCTGGAAAACAGCAGGATTTTTTCCTTTCGGGAGCCTCCTCCGACGGCAATATAACGACCGTCGCAAAATCATCAGCCATTCTTGACACAAGCGTGCCACCGATTTTTCTGCAACGCGTCGACTTCGGTAGCGGGCAGGTTTTGAATCAAGTGACTGTTGATTCCATACCCCAAGGAGTGTTGGGCACAAGCATCGAAGAAGACGCAAATCACGTTGTTTCGGTCGCTCTGGTCGCTGGAGAAAGCAGTTCTTCCATTCACGTTCGACGTCTGAATACTCTGAACGGCTCACAAGACTGGGAGAGTATCGATACCACGCAAGAGCACAGTGCATATAACACGCTAGGCATGACCGTAGCCGGTGATGCTATTGCTGTCGCTCTCACGGTGAATAAGAGCGGCAATAGTCCTTACTTTCCCTTCGGCACGGGGCTCAGAGTCGAATCACTTGACCGCGCGACAGGTGTCAGGCGTTGGGCAATCTCGCTATACGACGTCTTTCAGGACTCTACCTATTCATCAGATGCCGCTGCAGATGCGGACGGAAATATTTTTATCGCATACGGTGGAAATGCCCTATGCCAGCCACCTCTGGTCTATCCGCAAACCTACTGCATGCGCCAGACGCTGGTGAAGCTATCTGCAGTAGATGGAGCGGTGTTGTGGCGTTACGTCAATAGCAACGTGGGTATCGGCAATCAGGTACTTCCACAGAAATTTGCGCTTCGTGGCTTTGATATTGTTTTGGCAGGGCCGTTCACTGGCGCGAATTCTTCGTCCACGCTGATCAAATTGTCTGGTGCGGACGGTTCCGTGATTTGGTCATCCACTGTATTTGCTGCGACGGGCATATACGAAATTCTTCCAGTCGACGACGGCAATATCATTGTCAAGGGGGATGGTTTTGCAAAGGTTGATGTTACCTCCGGGAATATCATCTGGACCAATCCATATACAAACTCCAATGTTGGTTGCACGGTACGTTGCTACATATATGGCAGCCTTGTTTTGCCAAATGGAGATATTCTCGACACAGGAGAAGGCAATCGCGTGCCTTCCGTGTACCTGCAACATAGCTCTCCAGGTGGTGTGGAAGACCATTGGTATCTCGGTTCAAGCGACCCGCAGCTAACATCTGCAGCAACCAGCGCCGCGGTCGATACTCAAGGAAAGGTGTGGCTGCGGATGGGCAGGCACTTTCGGGACGGTATCGGGGGCATCAATTTTCTCGCAGGATTTGATACCACGACTGGCGCTGTATCTGGCCAGCAAACGATGAATGCTTACGATCACGAGGCGCTTGCAGATACGCTTGGTTTCGACGGGCTGCAACTTGCGCCGGAAAATAACCATCTGCTAACTGCCGCGACCGTGGTTGACTCACCGCTACCAACCACCTCCGGCAATGCACTGCTCGATACCACCGTCACCGCGAACGGCGATTTGTCATTGCAGTTGACGCTCGATCATTCAAAGGTAAAAGCTGGCGATGTGGTCGGGTTCCATTTCCTCGCCACCTATTCCGGCGACGCACCGATCAGCGGCGCACATTTGCGCGGTTACCTGCCGTGGGCCGGCGGCGTCAGCGGAGTGACTTGCGTTGCGCAAAAAGCGAGTAGCTGCGTGATCGATACGCGTTCGGGAAATATCCAGGCAAGCTTCGACATCCAGTCAGGCGGCAAGATTGCTATTTCGGGCCAGGTGCAGGTACTGGCGGGATCGGATACTCCCGCGATCGAAGCGTTTGTCTACGGCCCAACTGGCTTGATGGAACAAGACACGATCAACAATTTCGCACACACGGGTTTGGTCGAAAGCATCTTCTTCAGCGGCTTCGAATAACGCTCGCAATACCGGCTGGCCGGCACATACATCAGGTGCCGGCCGCGATCTTCACCGCCTGTCCCGCGCTGAGGCGTTCCGCGCCGCGCACGACGAGGCGATCGCCCGCCGCCAGCAAACCGCGTACCTCGACCAGATCACCGTTGCTCGCGCCGGTGATCACGGCGATTTGCTCGGCGATATTTTTCTCGCTGATGCGCATCACGTACGTTGCATTCGCGCGTTGCACGAGCGCGTCGCGCGGCACCGCCAAGCTTTCGTTACCGTCGCTTTCGGGCAACGCCACTTCGACGGCGCTGCCGACCAGCGCAAAACTGCCAGCGAGTGCGACGCGCAACTCGAACTGGCGCGAACGCTCGTCGCCGACCGGCACCGTCGCACGCACACTGGCCGTCTGTTCAACGCCCGCGGATTTCACCGTGACGCTGGTGCCGGCGTGGATTTTTCCGGCCAGCGCGAGCGGCGCCTGCACGCGCGCCTCAACGTGCTCGCTGTCCACGAGGTGCAGGATGCTCGCGCCGACCTGCAGGTATTCGCCGCGTTGCGCAAAGCGCTCGGTCACCACGCCGGAGAACGGCGCGTGCACATCGGCCTGCTCGATATCGTGCTCGATCTGGCGCTGCTGCGCACGCGCATGGGCGAGGTTCTGCACATTGGTTTCCATCTGCGCACGCGACTCGTCGAGTTGTGTCGCAGCAACACTCGTGCCCGATGCGAGTTTGGTCAGGCGTTCGAGCTGAGTCGCGGAGAGCTGGCGCTGCGCTTCGGCGCGGCGCACGTCGGAAAGAATTTCCTCGTGGCGCAGGCGCAGCGCCTGGTCGTCGAGCTTGGCGATGCGTTCACCGGCTTTCACGCGTGTACCGACTTCGGCGACAAAGTCGAGCCGCCCCGCTTCGGCGCTGGCGATTTTCGCATCATCGCGGCTGACCACACTGCCCGGCACCCAGCGTTGCGGCGCGAGACGCGTGGTTTTCGCGATACCGACTTCGACATTCGCCGCCGGTGTCGCCGGTGTTTCGGCAGTCGCATCGATAAATGGAATTAATATACAAATAAGCAACGTGGAAATATTCATAAAGTTCCATTTTCGTAGATGGGCTGGCCCATGATGCAGAACGCCTTCAAGATTTCCCGTTTCCA
>JANXUW010000620.1 GCA_025351985.1 Pseudolysobacter sp. | reverse complement strand
TCCGAGCCCAGATACAGACTGCCAAGCAGTGGCAACAGGTAATAGGCGATGCGGAACAGGATCAAGCCCGACAACACCGACGGCTGGTCGTAACCGGCTTCGCTGAGCGCCACGAGCATGAGGCCATCGAACACGCCGAGTCCGCCCGGGATCATGCTCGCCAGGCCGAGCACCGCGGCGCCCGTGAACGCGCTCAACAGCAGACCGGGTTTGACGTGCGCATCGCACAGATACAAACATGCGTACAACACCGCGGCGGCGAGCAGCCAGTCAAGAAACGATACGAACGTGAGCTGGATCTTCAGCCGCAGCGGCGGCAGCCCCTGATCGTTCGGCAACCAGCGCATCAAGGTGCGGCGGGTGGTCAGGAAAAAATACAGCGGCAGATACAACGCGACGCCGGCCAGCACGAGGATTGCGACCAAACGCTGGAATTCGCTGCCGGTGATTGGCAGATAGCTGGTGGCCAGGGTGATGATGACCATCAGGCTGAGGCCCAGCCAGAGCGTGAGCACCTGCATACCGATCAATGCAGCGGTGCGGTTGAGGTCGATACGCAGCGAATTCAATCCGAGCAGGCGCACGCCCGAACCGACCGCGCCGGAAAGGTTCAGCGTATTCGCCATGCTGTTGGCGACGAAGGCCAGGCGCATGATTTCACGCGTGGATATTTTCAGGCCGAGCCAGCGCGCAATCAGCAGATCGACCAGGCCGGTGATGGTGACACCGAACAGCGCCAGCGCGGCGATACCAAGCGCGGGCAATGTGGGCACCGCGAGCAGGGTGCTCTGCATGTTGATACGATCGAAGCTGTCGAACTCGTGCCACACCAGCCACGCGGTAAGCACGAGAAACCCGCACGGTATCAGCCAGCGCAGACGCGCGAGCAGGCCGCGGGTGGCGTGCTCGTGTGCTGCGGCGACAGGTTCGGTTTGAGGTTCAGTCATGAGGTCGTGAGTGAAGATTCAAGGCGTATCTGCGCGCCGGGCCGGTCGATCCTTGGCGCAGGATTACTGCTTGCGATGTGATGCATCAGTGCAGCAATGTATCAAGGTTTCTTGTCGGGCGTGCTCGGCAGGCGGACAAATTCGATGGTGTTTTTGCCGGGTTGCTGGCCGAGATCGAGCTGCATGCGATACCACTTGTCCTCGTGCGCAAAATTCGCCTTGGCGGTGATGCGGGTACTGCCGGGAGTGCTGGTGCAGGCGATTTCCGACAGTGTGATCTCGGCGTGGTCGGCATTGATTTCCGCCAGCGCTGCGGTGTCGACGGCGTGGGTTTCCGAGGTCTGGAAATCGTAATTGCTCATCCATTGCACGTACAGATATGACTGCGCGAACTGATAGGCTTCGACGATGCGAAAAAACCCGTGCAGGTTCTCGTGGCGCCAGCTTCCGCACGAAACGACATGACGGATCTGACTCGGATGCTTGTCGAAAAAATACGCAAAATCCGGCTCCACGGCGTGCGCCGCGAACGTCGCGGCCAGACCAGCCAGCAACGTGGTGATACGAAAAAACATTGCAAAATCCCCTGATGACGCACTCTTGCAGCCGCCATCATGCCTGAAATCGCCGCGAAAGGCTGCGCAGCGGGCCGGCAATGTGAGGCTGAGACTGGCCTTCTCAGTCTTGGTCGGCGGGTTTTATCGGCGTAGCCACGGCCTGATCGCGCGAGTGCACTTCGTACCACATCGCATTCAAGATCGCGAAAGCGCAGGCGAGGCCGATGCCGAGGATCCAGGTGAAATACCACATGAGCGAAACTCCTAGTGAATCGAATGCGAGGCGCGGATATGCGCGAGCGTGACGCGCCCGCGCAGCACGCGATAAACCCAGCTTGTGTAGGCCAGCACGATCGGCAACAACAGCACGACGCAAATCAACATGTTCGACAACGTCGCCTGGCTGGAAGACGCATCCCATACCGTCAGGCTGCTGCGCGGATCGATGCTGGATGGGATCAGGAACGGAAACAGCGCGCAACCGGCGCTGAAAATCGTACCGGCGACAACCACGCCGCTGGCGATGAAAGCGCGGCCGTAACGATGCGTCGCGAGCAGCGCGAGCAAGACCAGCGTCGCGCCAATCGCCGCGATCGGCGCGAGCCAGAACACCGGATGCAGCGCATGACCCGCGAACCACGAACCCTGTATCACGACGCTTTTGAGCAACGGATTCGACACGCCTTCATGTGCTGCCACTGAGCTGATCGCATAACCTGGCACACCGAACGCGAGCCAGATGCCGGCGATCACATACAACGCGAGAAATACGAGTGCGAGTAGCTGCGCGGTGCGACGTGCGCGAGCCGCGATCAACTCGTCGGCCTTGAGCGCGGC
>JANXUW010000567.1 GCA_025351985.1 Pseudolysobacter sp. | reverse complement strand
GAACTTTCCGGCGGACAGCAGCAGCGCGTCGCCATTGCGCGTGCGATCGTTTCCGATCCGACCTTGCTGGTCTGCGACGAGCCGACCGGCGATCTCGATCGTCAATCTGCCGAAGACGTGCTTGGTCTGTTGCGCATGCTCAATCGCGAACACGGCAAGACCATCGTCATGGTCACGCACGATCCGAAAGCCGCCGAATACGCCAACCACACCTTGCATCTCGACAAGGGCACGCTGGTCGAGCAAGTCAGCGCGTGAGGAGAGCATCATGAAATATCTTCATCTGATCTGGGCCGCGTTGTTCCGGCGCAAGACCCGTACGATTCTGACGCTGGTGTCGATCATCTCGGCGTTTCTGTTGTTCGGTCTGCTCGATGCGGTGCGCGTTTCGTTTGCCGAGGCGGGGCAGTCCTCGAACGGCGCCGAGCGTTTGCAGACCGGTTCGCGGCTGTCGTTTATCCAGACTTTGCCGGCCAGTCTCGGCGCGCAGATTGCGGCGATTCCGGGCGTGAAAATCGTCGGCTCGGCAAACTGGTTCGGCGGCGCGTATCAGGATCCGCACAACCAGGTTTTCACGTTTGCGGTCAGCCCGACCTATCTGGATGTCTATCCCGAAGTCACCGTCGCTCCCGAGGAGCGCAAGGCCTTCGACAACACGCTCAACGGTGTACTCGTGGGTGAGGTGCTGGCGAAAAAATTCGGCTGGAAAGTGGGCGATAAATTGCCGCTGCAATCGCAAATATTCCCCAATCGCGACGGCACGAAAAACTGGAATTTCGATATCGTCGGCATCATGAAATCGCAGGATTCCAAAGCCTTTCAAAGCGGCATGATCATCCTGCACTGGAAAAATTTCGACGAGTCCACGCCGTACAATCGCGGTGCGGTCGGCTGGTATATCAGCAAGATCGCCGACGTCAACGAAGGCGATCGCATCGCCAAAGCGATCGACGCGATTACCGCCAACTCGGATCACGAAACCAAAACGCAAACCGAACAAGCGGCGATGGCCGGCTGGATCAAGCAACTGGCCAATGTCAGCCTGATCGTGTTGTCGATCATGGGCGCGGTGTTTTTCACGCTGATCCTGCTGACCGGCAACACGATGATGCAGGCGGTGCGCGAACGCACCTCTGAACTCGCGGTGCTGAAAACCATCGGTTTTTCGAATAACGCGGTGTTGTCGATGGTGCTGGCCGAATCGATCCTGATGCTGTTGCTCGGCGGTCTGATCGGGCTCGGCCTCGTGAGCCTGATCGGTGCGGCATTGCCGGCGCTGTCGGGCGGCATGATCACGCACGCCAATGTCGGCGCCAAGAGCTGGGCGCTCGGAATAGCACTGGCGATCGGCATTGGTCTGGTGGTCGGCTGGTTGCCCGCGATGCGTGCGATGCGGCTCAATATCGTTGATGCATTGGCTGGCCGCTAAAGGAGTTGTCATGAAATTTTTAATCGGACTTTTGACCTTTATCGTCGCCGTGCTCGGCATCGTTTTGTTTCTGTGGCTTCCGTGGCAAGGCTTGCCACTTATCCTGCTCGTGCTTGCGCTGTGGATGCTATTTATCCGCCGTGGCCAGCAGGCGGCGTCGGTTACCGGCGTCGGCATCAGCACGCTCGGCCAGCGCGCCGGATCATCGGCCGTGATCGTGGTCGGCATTGCCGGTGTGGTCGCCGTGCTCGTGGCGATGTTGTCGATGGCGCAAGGTTATCAAGACACCTTGCGCCGCACCGGCAGCGAAGATACCGCGCTCGTAATGCGCGGGAGTTCGGCATCGGAAGTATCCTCGGTGTTGTCGCACGATGATGTACTCGTGATCGAACAAGCGCCGGGCGTTGCGAAAGATGAACAGGGCAAGCCAATCATTTCGCCCGAGCTCGTGGTCGCGGCCAATCTGCCGGTAAAAAACGGTGGTCCGGACGACCTCGGCAGCGCCACCTTGCGCGGCATCGGCGAGCAGGCCTGGAAACTGCGCAGTGGCTCGAAAATCGCCGCGGGCCGCACGTTTGCGCCAGGAAAATTCGAGCTGGTCGCGGGTGCGGGCGCGCAAAAACAGTTCGTCGGTCTGGTGCCCGGTGCTGAAATAAAACTCGGCAACCAGGTATGGACCGTGGCCGGCATTTTCGAAGGCCATGACGCCTATGATTCCGAGCTTTGGGCCGATACCGATGTGTTGCGCGGTGCGTATCGCCGTGGTTCGAGTTTCACTTCGGTATTTGCGCGCCTGACCGGCAGCGATGCGTTCGAGGCTTTCAAGAATGCGCTGACCAACGATCCGCGCCTGCAGGTCGATGTCGACAACACCTTGAACTATTTCGGCAAGCAATCCGAAGGCACCACCAAGATCATCAAAGGCATCGGTATCGTGGTCGGCGTGATCATGGCGATCGGTGCGATCTTCGGCGCGCTCAATACGATGTTTGCCGCAGTCGCCACGCGTGCGCGCGAGATCGCGACCTTGCGCGCGATCGGTTTTCGCAGCGTGCCGGTGGTGGTGGCGATAATGCTCGAGACGATGCTGCTGGCCTTGATCGGTGGAGCGCTT
>JANXUW010000538.1 GCA_025351985.1 Pseudolysobacter sp. | reverse complement strand
ATGGAATCGATGCTCGAAGCGATCAGCGAGCAGCGTCGACCGATGACGCGCGCGGCGATGGATTCGTTCGAACGCGGTTTCGATCGTCTGCACACGTTGATCCAGCGCGTGTCGCAGCGTCAGGCCATCGGCATGCCGGTGAACGCCATTGCGCGTTTCGAAGCGCTCGTCGCCGGTACGCCGTTGCAGGCACAAGATGCCGCGACGGTCACGCGTGATGTCCCACGCGAAGTGACGGCCGAAATAACGCCGGCTCAAATCGCACCGACGATTGCCGCGATTACGCCATCGCGTCCGCGCCTGGTCGTGCGCGCCGACGAAGAAGAAATTGCTCCGCGCGCGACGCAGGAAATGATCCGCGTCCGCGCCGATACGCTCGACACGCTCGTCAATTTCGCCGGCGAAGTATCGATCTACCGTTCGCGCCTGGAACAACAGGTCGGCAACTTCCGCAGCAACCTGGTCGAGCTTGAGCAAACCGTGAGTCGTTTGCGCGACCAGTTGCGTACCCTGGAAATGGAAACCGAGGCGCAGATCCTGTCGCGTTTCCAGCGCGAACATGTCAGCACCGCCGAAGGTGGTTTCGATCCGCTGGAAATGGATCGTTATTCGCAACTGCAACAGACCTCGCGCGCGCTTGCCGAGTCGGTATCCGATCTGGTGTCGATCCAAAACCTGCTCGACGATCAGGCGCGCCAGTCCGAAACGCTGCTGCTGCAACAGTCGCGCGTCAGCTCCGAACTGCAGGAAGGCCTCATGCGTACACGCATGGTGCCGTTCGAATCGATGGTGCCATCGCTGCGCCGCATCCTGCGCCAGACCGCCGAAGAAACCGGCAAACGCGCTCAGCTCAACGTGCGTGGTGCGCAGGGCGAAATGGATCGCAACCTGCTCGATCGCATGAAAGCGCCGTTCGAGCACATGTTGCGCAACGCGCTCGCGCACGGCATCGAAACTCCCGAGGAGCGCGAAGCCGCCGGCAAGCAAGGTTCGGGTTCGGTCGATATCGCGGTGAGCCGCGAGGCGACGGAAGTTTTGATCCGCGTCAGCGACGATGGCCGTGGCCTCGACCGTGCAGCGATTCGGCAACGTGCGATCGAACGTGGCCTGCTCGCGGCGGATGCGCGACCGAACGACAGCGAACTGTTCAACTTCATTCTGCAGACCGGATTTTCCACTGCCAGCCAGATCACCCAGGTCGCAGGCCGCGGTGTCGGCATGGACGTCGTCAACAACGAGATCAAGCAGCTCGGTGGTTCGCTCGCGATCCAGTCCACGCCAGGGCAGGGCAGCAGCTTCAGTATCCGCCTGCCGTTCACGCTTGCCGTGGCGCAGGCGATTCTCGTGCGCATCGGCGATGTTTCGTACGCAATTCCGATGTCCGCCGTGCAGGGCGTGGCGCGTATCGAGAGCAAAGATTTCGATGCCCGAATCGCCCATCCCGATCCGGTGTATGCCTACCTTGGCGAAAGTTTCCTGCTCTGCGAATTGCCGCAGTTGCTCGATATATCCGGACATCGTCCGGTCGATGAAAGCCAATATCCATTGCTGCTCACGCGCGCCGGCGAGCAGCGTGCGGCGATCCGCATCGATGCGGTCATCGGTTCGCGCGAAATCGTGGTGAAGTCGGTCGGCCCGCAGATCAGCTCGGTGCCCGGCATCTTCGGCGCCACCATCATGGGCGATGGCTCGGTGGTGATGATTCTGGATCTCGCGACTTTGCTGCGTCGTCATGCCGCACGCCGCGAACTCGCGCTGAGCGAACCGGAATCTGTAGTCCAGCCACCGCAGCACATAGCCCCCGTGGCGCCAATCCGCACAATTCCGCTGATCATGGTGGTCGACGATTCGATCACGATGCGCAAGGTCACGTCTCGTGTTCTGGAGCGCAGCGAAATGGGCGTGATAACGGCGAAGGACGGCCTCGACGCGATCGACAAGATGCAGGATCAGGTCCCGGATTTGATGCTGCTCGATATCGAGATGCCGCGGATGGACGGTTTCGAACTTGCAACGCATATGCGCAACGATCCGCGTCTGCGCGGTGTGCCGATTATCATGATCACCTCGCGCAGCGGCGACAAACATCGTCAGCGTGCTTTGGAAATCGGTGTCGATCGCTACCTCGGCAAACCTTATCAGGAGGCGGATTTGTTGCTGAATATCCGCGAAGTGCTCGGAGCAACCCGTGGTGTTTGAGTCGACGCAAGTGAATGTGGGGCTGATGTATCAAACCAGCCCGATGCCCGAGGCGATGCGCGCGGCGCTAGCCGGGCTCGGTGTGAGCGTCGCATATGAAGGTGCCGCAAACGCATTCGATCTGGCAGCGCTCAAGGCCAGTGGCGCGCGTGCGGTGGTCGTGAGTATGGATGGTGACCAAGATGATGCTTTTTCGACCATCGATCATTTGCTGGCCGATGGTTACGCGCTTGTCTTCAACGAGACCGATGTATCCGAAGCACTGGCCGGATACGACCAGGCGCGCTGGGCGCGACATCTCGCTGCCAAGCTTCACGGCGACACGAGCGTGTTATTGCCGATGCGGCCGTTAAATGCGGAGGCAGCAGCCACGCCGTCACTAACTTCGGCTGCGGTAGCGCAGGTTGAGCCGAACGAAATGGCGGTCACGCCAACCGAAGCCGTGCATGCTCTGGTCGATCCGATCGAAGTGTCGGCCACGGAAGAATTGCCGACACACAGCGATGACCAATTCGCCGCGATCGCGCCCGTCGAAACCGATGCAGTTGCGCTCGCGGAAACACACGAATTGCTGGATTTTCCGACCGGCGACACTGATGACGCGCCTGCGTCGCATGAATCGAATCACGACTCGGTTTCGCATGTCGAGGCGTTGCCCGTCGAAGACAATAGCTGGACTGCATTCGAGGCGGTCGACATTAATGCTGATGCTCCACGTGCTGCATCGCATTCACTGCTCGATGAGTTGGAAGGGCCGCTTTCGTTGCATGAACCCGACGATTTTGCGCAGACCGCAGTAAATCTCGAACGTCAGGACAAAGCATCAGCATTGTCATTCGCCGATAGTGATATCGATTTTGAAATAGCTGATACCGACGGATCGGATAAAGTCGGCGAATCCGCAGAACCTGCGCCGTTGCAAAAATCCTCGGACTATTTCCAGGGTAAAAACGACGAGACACTTGCCGCTGAGGGAAATACTTCGCGCGTGGCAGATGATTGGGCGCTGCTGGATTTTGAAGCCGATATCGCCGCCATTCCGTCGCCGCTGCCGGTCGAAACTGTCGTCGCCGCGCCGGTCGAAGCAAAAGAACCAGCCGCGTTCGATTTCGGTTCGGATTGGGCGCTAGCTCCGCTCGCTGTCGAAGATGAAACATTCGACGGGCCGATCAAGAATGCAATCCCGCGCCTGTGGGTGCTGTTCGGTTCGATCGGCACGCCCGAGGCCTTGCGCGAGTTCCTGGGTGGCTTGCCGGAAAAACTTGCCGCGCTGCTCGTGGTCGTCGCGCCAATCGGCGCCGACTTTCAGTCTGCACTCGTCACGCAGTTGAGCAAGGCCTCGGCCTTGCCGATTCGTGTCGCCGAGCACGGTGCCACGGCAGCGGTGGGCGAGGTATTGCTGCTGCCGGCGCAAGGCCGCTTGCAGGTAAAGCCGGATGGTCGTTTGCTGCTGGCGCCTGACGAAGACGATGGTTTATCGATGCCCGAAGCCTTGATGCGCGACCTCATCGAAAGTTTCGGTGTGCGTGCCGGCGTGATTCTTCTCTCCGGCACGGTTAATGGTGCCGTGGCCGCGTGTCGGCTCGTCGCTGATAGCGGTGGCCTGATCTGGGCGCAGCAATCCGACAGTTGCGTGATAAGCAGCATGGTCGATAGCGCCGATGACGCCGGGCTTGTCCAATATTCCGCACCACCGCGCCAGTTGGCCACGCGGCTGGCCGCAATCTGCGCCACTGCCGAGTAAAATCATGTCCGAAAATCAAACTCGCGAAATTCGCGGCGTACTTATCCCGGTCAGCAATGGTCGCGTATTGTTGCCGAATGCGACCGTCGCCGAAGTGATCACGTATTCGCCGCCTGAAGCGATTGCCGATGCGCCGAAGTGGCTGCTTGGTCGTCTGTCGTGG
>JANXUW010000529.1 GCA_025351985.1 Pseudolysobacter sp. | reverse complement strand
TGATCGTCTTGCAAATTCAAGGTTGAGGTGAGACAAACGCCTCCCTGAGCACTCTTTGATATGCTGTCACGCTTTTCGCACAAGACATGTTAGGCGTCCTCACACTCGTCACTCTGGAATTCTCCCATGCGTATTGCAATTGCTGTCTACCTGGCAGCAGGGTCGTTACTCGTTAGCTCAGCATCGGCACTGGCAGCGGATTCCCCGTATGCATGGAAGACCTTGGGTACGATCTCGGCGTTCGTGACCGATCTGTCTTTTGTCAGCGGCACCAAGGG
This sequence comes from Pseudolysobacter sp., assembly GCA_025351985.1. Classification (GTDB taxonomy): domain Bacteria; phylum Pseudomonadota; class Gammaproteobacteria; order Xanthomonadales; family Rhodanobacteraceae; genus Pseudolysobacter. The sequence goes on along the minus strand of JANXUW010000529.1, from coordinate 1,922 downwards.
TTTTGCCGCTGGTGGAAACGGGCAGATTCTCAAGACTACTGATGGCGCGAAGACTTGGGCGCCGGTTCTCACTTCCGTATACCCGTATTACTGGAACGGCGTGCAGGCTTTGAACAAAAATGATGTCGTTATCATCGGCGAAATCAACTCTCAGCAGCCGCAGGCAGTAATGCGCTGGAGCCATGACGGTGGCGACACCTGGTCCGACGACCTGATCGTGAGCAATTCGGCAATCGGAAACCGCGTGTACTTCTGGAACTCATCGACAGGATTCGCCACCCAGTTCTCAGGCGGATACGGGTTCCGCACCACCAACGGCGGCCTGCAACCGGCGGACTGGAGCAAAGCCACGATCGATCCAAGCAACGGCTGGTTTGGTGCGCAATTCAGTGCGCTCTCGAACGGACATATACGAATTTCCGGCATCAACTATTGCGCAAGCATGGATTTTGCAGCGAGCTGGTCATGCCGTCCTTCGATCGACTCTGTTTCCGACTACGCCACATTTTTTCTGGATGACAAAAACGGCTGGGTCGCCGGTGGCGCCGGCATGGGAGTGCCAACAGGGTCGCCGCCTGTTTTCGAGGGCTGGTTGCATCGGACTACAGACGGCGGTGCTACATGGAGCGGTCGTACACTCGATGGGCCTTGGCCGCTGCGCGCTGTCATTTTCGTCAACCCGCGCGTAGGCTGGGCTGCCGGCGGCGGCGGTAGTTTCGGCGGAATCTATGTCACTCACGATGGCGGGCTGTCCTGGCAAGTCGAGCTGGACGCAGGATTCGGGCCGCAAGTATGTGCAACCGCAGATCACCACATTTTCTGTGCCGGGTATGACGACAATGGCATATCGCATTTCTATTCGCGCGACTACGACCACATTCATGTTTCCGAGTTTGATTGACCGCGGGAAGCCCACTCACGGATACACGTCATCTTTTTATAGTGTGCTTTCCGTGCTGTGACTTTTGTGGTCCGATCTTGGGGCCGTTTTGGTCAAATGCACCAGTGCGATTTTGGACGTCCAGACGTCCATACGGCAATAAATAATCCGCGTGCCCCTTGCGTTGCATGCGCCGCGCCCCTAGACTGCGCGCCGCTACAGGTGCCCAGGCTTATCGCATAGCCAAAGGGTGAAACGGGAAGTCGGTGCGGATCGTGAGATCCAATGCCGACGCTGCCCCCGCAACGGTAAGCAAGTCAAACCCGATCAACTGCCACTGCACGCAAGTGTGGGAAGGCGATCGGGCCGGCATCCCACGATGCCGCTTGCGAGCCCGGAGACCGGCCTGTGCATCGTGCGGCGCATTTTTGCGTCGCATTCGCTCAAGGCGTTGCGGCGGGCAACGGCAGGCAGTCGCGCGCCCCGTGCCGCCGCTGTGTGTCCTGTCTGCGTAACTCCTTGCATCATTGCGGGTGTGCATTCCAGGAGGCTCCATGTACCGTTCTTCTCCGCTTTTTCTCGCCATCGTGCTGGGCCTGTCGTCCGGCATCGCCTTGGCCGATACACCCATTCAATCTGGCACGAACCAGCCTGAAATCGTAGTGACCGCATCGCGCGTCAGCGAAACCGTCGATCAAAGTCTGGCCAGCGTCAGCGTGATCACGCGCGCCGAGATCGAGCGCAGCGGCGCGCAGGACTTCACCGAACTGCTGCGGCTGACGCCCGGCGTGGATTTCGCGCGCACCGGCGGGCCGGGTTCGGCGACCAGCGTGTTCTTGCGCGGCACCAACTCCAATCACGTGCTGGTATTGATCGACGGCGTGCGCGTAGCCTCGGTCGGCACGGGTGGTTACGACTTCGCGCAACTGCCGCTCGATGCGGTGGAACGGGTCGAAATCGTGCGCGGTCCGCGCGCCAGTTATTGGGGTTCGGACGCGATCGGCGGCGTGATCCAGATCTTCACGCGCAAGCTCGACGGCGC
>JANXUW010000528.1 GCA_025351985.1 Pseudolysobacter sp. | reverse complement strand
GGAGATTGATCGTGGACATGGCGACTCGACCGCAGCGCAGGGACTGCGGCGATCATAACGTGCCGCAGCGCGATGCGCAGCGAGACGGCGCGGATCGCCAACTACATGTAGTAATAATGCACGACGTGGAAAAAAATCGGTGCGGCGAAACATAACGAATCGATGCGATCCAGCACGCCGCCGTGGCCTTCGATCAACGCGCCGAAATCCTTGATGCCGCTGTCGCGCTTGATCGCCGACATGCACAGCCCGCCGGCGAATCCGGCCAGCGCGATCAGCAATGCAATTGCGCCTGCGGCCCAGATCGAGAACGGCGTCATCCAGCACATCGTCATGCCGATCGCGCTCGCGCCGAGCACGCCGCCGACAAAACCCTCAACGGTTTTGTTCGGGCTCAGTTTCGGCACGATCTTGTGTTTGCCGAACAGCTTGCCGAACACATATTGCAGCACGTCCGAGAGTTGCACCACGACCACGAGGAATAGCAGCAGCTTCGCGTTCTGGCCGGTATAACCGTCGATATCCAGCATCAACAGGGCGGGCGCGTAACTCACGCAATACACGCACACCATGATGCCCCACTGGGTTTTTGCGGTGCGTTCGAGAAAGTCGCGCGTGTCGCCGGCAATGGCCGCACGCGCCGGCAAGAACAGAAAACCGTAGACCGGAATCATGATCGCGAACATGCCATACCAGCGTATGTCGACCAGCACGTATTGCAGCGGCAGGATGACGAAAAAACTCCACAGCAATGGCTCGTGATCGGCGCGTCGTGTCGGTGTGAGCGTGACGAATTCGCGCAGCGCCAGCAGCGAGATCAGGCCGAACAAAATCACCGCGCCGATCAGCCCGGTCGACAGCGCGACCATGAACACGATGCACATCAGCCACCACGCACGGATGCGCGCGTTGAGGTTCGCGATCGTTGCCTGTTGCGGCACGCTCATCGTGCGCAGCGACAGCACATAACCGATCAGGCTCGCGATGATCAGCAAGCCGAAAATTGCGCCGAGCAGGATGAACAATTGCGGATCGTGCAGGTTCATGGTGCGAGCTCTTGCAGCGCGCGGCGCGCGCGCAACAGGAAATCGTCGCGCGATTCCTCGGCGGCAATGCACATCGGTGCGCCGAAAATCGCCGAGCACAACAGCGGCACGATCATCAGGCTGCCCTTGGGCAAAATGCGGTTGAGGTTTTCCAGATACACCGGCACCAGCGCCACGTCGGGGCGTTGCCGCGCGAGGTGATACAGCCCGGACTTGAACGGCGCGATGCACTCGCCTTCGCCGCGCGTGCCTTCGGGGAAAAGAATCAAGGCATCGCCCGTATCGAGCGCATCCAGCAGCGGCTGCAGCGGCGTATTGCGCTGCTCGCGCGATTGCTGCGGATTGCGATCGATCATCAACACGTTGAATACGCGCTTGGCCAGATATCGCCGCAGCGCGGACTTTTCCCAGTAGTCGAGCGCAGCCACGGCGCGCGTACGCGAACGCAGCAGCGGCGGCAGGCTGGCCCAGATCACCGCCCCATCGAGATGACTCGAATGATTGGCGAAATAGATGCGTGCGCCGGCTTGCGGCTCGGCGCGCCAACGCGCCTGCACGCCGGTCAGCAGGCGCGTGGCACCGACGATCAACGTGGTGGCGAAACGTTGCGTGAGACTCATTTTGCGGCCAGCTCGCGCAGGATCGCACGTGTACGCAAAACCACCGTAAGCGCGCTGCCGAGTGTGACCAGCACGAGCGCGGCGAGCATCGTCCACTGCTGCCACGACACCGGCAGGACGGCGCACAGAATCGCTGCGACAATGATGATCGCCATGCGTTGTTGTTTGGCGAGCGGTCCGGAAAATCGTTGTGGCAATCCACACGCGCCGCCCAGCACACGCACATATGCCGTCATCACCGCGAGCAAGGCCGCGGCCCAACCGAGATCGACCGCCCACGGCCACGCGCTGATGCTGTAGCCGACACCGAGCAAGATCACGGCATCGGAGATGCGATCGGGCAGATCGTTGTAGACCGCGCCGCCGGGCGATTGCATGCCGCCTTCCACTGCGACCAAACCATCCAGCAGATTGCAAACGAGCCGCGCGACAATCAGCAGCGCTGCGATCAGCAGCAACACGCGCCCCTGCCAAGTCGTCGCATGCATGCCGCAGAACAAGCACATCGCGGCGAGCAGCGAGCAGAAAATACTCGCGATCGAAATACCGTTCGGACTCGCGCCCTGCGCCTGCAACCAGCGCGCCGAGGTGTGCGCCCAACGGGTATCGCGCGAAGCTA
>JANXUW010000517.1 GCA_025351985.1 Pseudolysobacter sp. | reverse complement strand
TGATTCAAACGCCACTGCCGTTGCTCGCGGTGTTCCTGAGCGCCACGGGCGTGCTCAGTATCCTGATGGGGTTGCTTGCCGAAATGCTCAATCGTACATACCACGAATCGCAGGACAAATCGGTGTATCGCATTACGCGTATCGTGAGTCTGCGCGATCGGGCAACGGGCAAATAGGATGTGCGGCATTGCCGGATTTTTCGGAGCGGGCGATGTCTCCGTATTGCGACGCATGGCCGAGCGGATTGCGCATCGCGGCCCCGACGACGAAGGTTTGCTTATAGATGTCGATCGCGCCGTGTTCCTCGGGTTTCGTCGTTTGGCGATTCTCGATATCGAGGGCGGCAAACAACCGATGACCACCGCCGACGGCGCGCTGAGCATCGTCTTCAACGGCGAGATCTACAATTTCCGCGAACTGCGCAAGGAGCTCGAAGCACTCGGCGCGCAATTTCGCAGCGATCATTCCGATACCGAAGTCTTGCTGCATGGCTGGCGATATTGGGGCAAGGATTTGCCGACGCGGCTGAACGGGATGTGGGCGTTTGCAATCTACGACCGCGAGCGCAACCAGGTTTTTTTCTCGCGCGATCGGTTCGGCAAAAAGCCGCTGTTTTTCTGTCCGCTGAAAAACGGTTTTGTATTCGCGTCGGAACTGACCGCGTTGCGCGAGCACCCCGCGGTGCCATCGACCTTGAACGAAATCGCGCTGCGCAAATATTTTGCCTACGGTTATGTGCCGGCGCCATTGACCTTTTTGCACGGCGTAGCGAAATTGCCGGGCGGATATTCGCTAACGCTGAATCTCGCCGATTTTTCGTATGCCACGGAACGGTACTGGCAGTATCAGCCGGAGCCGTTCGAGGACTGTTCCGCGGCGATGGAGATGCGCTGGATCGAAGAATTTCGCGAGCGACTTGATCTTGCGGTGAAACGCCGTCTGGTCGCCGATGTCCCGGTCGGATGTTTCCTGTCGGGCGGTATCGATTCGTCGATGGTGACGGCGCTGGCGATGCAACATGCCGGGCGCGACAAGATCAAGGCGTTTTCGATTGGATTCGAAGAGGCCAGTTTCGATGAAACGCGCTACGCCCGAATGGTCGCCGCGCATGTCGGTGCCGACCATCAAATCGAAACACTATCGGTGCAGCGCGCGCTGGAAATTCTGCCCGATCTTTGCGCACGGCTCGATGAACCGATGGCGGATTCTTCGATCCTGCCAACGTATCTGCTGTGCCAGCATGCGCGCCGGCAAGTCACGGTCGCGCTCGGCGGTGACGGCGCCGATGAATTGCTCGCCGGTTACGATCCTTTTCGCGCCTTGCGTTATGCGCGCTGGTACGAAAAACTCATGCCGAAACCCATGCATCGCGCGGTATCGCTGGCGGTGACGCGTTTGCCGGTATCGCATCGTTACATGAGCCTGGATTTTCGCTTGAAGCGCACGCTGCGCGGCCTCGATCATCCCGCCAATTTGCGACTGCCGGTGTGGATGGCGCCACTGGCACCGTCGGAACTCGAACAATTATTTCGTGGGCCGATCGATTTCGAGGAAATTTACAGCGAAGCGATCGACGCCTGGGAAGGTTGCGCATCCGCTGATCCGATCGAACGTACGATCGCGTTTTATATCCGGCTGTATTTGCAGGACGATATCCTCGTGAAAGTCGATCGCGCGAGCATGCTGAATTCGCTCGAAGTGCGAGCGCCATTTCTGGATATCGAACTGGTGGATTTCATGCGACGCTTGCCGGCGCGCATGAAATTGCGCGGCGGCACCAGCAAATGGATTTTGCGTGAGAGTGCAAAATCACTGTTGCCGCGCGAAGTGGTGACTCGCAGCAAACAAGGTTTTGCCGTGCCGATCGGGCAGTGGTTCCGTGACGGCAAACTGCCCGGTCAGCAACACTCGCTGAATCCCGGTTTTTCGCAAATGATGTTAGCGCAACATCGCGCGCACAAAGCCGATCATCGCCTGTATTTGTGGGCCGATTGGTTATTGGGCGCATCGCATCTTGGTTCGCAGTTGCGACCGACGACATGATTCATTCGTCGCTGAAAACGCTGCGATTGCGGGGCGGGCAATGAACCTGCGTTTCTGGCTCAAGCTGGTCGTCTCGACCTGCCTGATCGGATGGCTGTTGCTGCGCACGCCATTGGGCGATGTGACCGCAGATCTCGCTCGGGTGGGATTCGGGATTTTTATCGCAGGAGTGTTGCTGAGTCTGCTGGGCTGGATCGATGCGGCAATTCGGCTGTGGGTGGTTGCACCGGAACTTCCGCTGATTGAAGTCGTGCGCATGAGTTTCATCGCGCAATTCTACGGCATGGTGTTGCCCGGCCAGCTTGCCGGCGATGTCGTGAAAATCTGGCGTCTCGGTCGCTTCCAGCATTTTCCGGGACATGCCGCTGCAGCAACATTGGTTGATCGTGGCATCGCGACCTTTGCGCTATTTGCGATCGGCGCGTTTGCCACGTTCGCTCTGGATACGATACCTCGCGGCCTGGGAGTCGTGCTGCTCTGCGCAACGTTCGTTATCGCCATCGCGGGTCTGCTGTTATCGCTCTCCAGCGTGCGCGACCGCCTGGTGAGATTGGCAAATATCGCTAGCAGCCGACCATGGCTGGCGCGCTTGTCTGAACTGATGCAGCGGCTCGCGCATGCGCTGCACGATGCGATGCGTCGCCCGGCGCGGCTGCTGATCTGTTTCTTGCTGGCGCTGGTTTTTCATGCGATCTGCATCGGCAACCACATGCTGATCGGTCACGCGCTCGGCATCGATATCGGGCTGTCGGCGTGGTGCCTGGTGTATGCCGGTGTTTCGGTATTGATGCTGTTGCCGATCAGCATTGCCGGCATCGGCCTGCGCGAAGGCGGTTATGTCGGATTACTGGCGTTGTTCGGCACCAGTCGCGAAACGGCGCTGGCATTGTCGTTCGTGTTTCTCGGCTATGCATTGATTGGCGCATTGCTGGGCTTCATCGCCGAGCTCACTACGTCGGCGGCGGATGAATCGGCCTTCAGGTAAAACTGTGTAAAACCAGCAGCGGCCTCTCGCCCGGACAGTTCATGCTTTCTTGCATGATTGCAGAATTCGACCAGCTAGCTATTTCTTGCGCTCCGTCAACCGTTGTTGGGTCGGATACGTTGAGAACCGTGCCGTCATTTTTTCAGAAGAAATACTGGCGCGTTCGGCATTGGCGGGAGATGGAGTGGCATGTGAAAAACATTTTATTTTGCGCATTCTGTTGGTACTGCCTGGGTCTGTTTCTCTGCCAGTACGCCATTGCCGCGGATTTTAATGGCGACGGCCGCCCCGATTAT
>JANXUW010000500.1 GCA_025351985.1 Pseudolysobacter sp. | reverse complement strand
CGTGGCGCGGCTGGCGTCTGCCGCTGTTCTCGTTTGCGCAACTCGCCGGCGTCGCCAGCGAAGAAAATCTCAGCAATGCGCGTGTCGTGGTATTGAAGGGACTCAGCAACAATCCCAAGCTGCCGTTCATCGCGATGCTTGCGCAGGGTTTCCCGCGCCTGACCACGATCACTCCGGAACTGCTGGTATCGGTCGAACAGGACGATGCCGAACCCGCCCCCGGCGTGCAGGCGCAAGTCATCATGCGCGACGAGCGTGCAGTGATCCCGAACCTGTTGCAGATCGAAGCGCAGATCGATGCGGTGATTAACGCTGCGGCGTAATCGCTATTGGGCCTCGGAATTCATGTCCTGCATCTTGAGAGTATCTGGCGAAGCGCTGGACATCGATGCCTTGATGTCTGGTCTTGCACTTTCTGCGGATCGAACGTGGAAAAAAGGCGAACTGCGTAGCGAAATTGCAGGACGGCGTCATGCAGACTCCGGCGCCAGTTTTGTTGCGAGCTATGCAGACCTCGACGCATTTGCTCAGCAGGTTGCTGATACCACAGCATTCCTTGAGTCAAACTTGCTGGCAATCTCAAGGATCGCCAGTTTTCCCGGGGTCGAGCAAGTCACAATAGATTTTGGTGTGGCGGTGTTCGATGACAAATTCGCCATGTTCTCGTATTTGCCACCCGCGTTCGTACAGCTCGCTGCGCAAACAAATCTAGGTATCGAAATCTCCCACTATGCACGTAGCGACAGGGTGGCGTAGAGAACCAACTACTTTGTAAGTTGCCGTCTGGTTAGACGCAGCCTCGTTGATCTGGAGACCGGCAAAACGATGAGCTTACGGCGAGCAAAAGCTAGCTGAAATCCCCAGCCAGTGCGTTCAACGCCGCGAGTATTGCCGGCCCTGCAGTTTCCGTGCGCAGGATACGCGGGCCGAGACGCAAGCCGCGGAAATTGCCGGCGCGCAGGATCGCGATATCGGTACTGGAAAATCCGCCTTCCGGGCCGATCACGATCGCGGCGCCCTGAATTTCGCCAGCAACGTCACGCAGTCCGATTTCGCCTTGCGGCAACAACGCCAGGCGCAACGTCGTGTTATCCGTCAGGCTTCCCGCCCACACCGGCAGACGCAGCGGTGCACAGATTTCCGGCAATCGGGCGCGGCCCGATTGTTCGCACGCGCTCGCGATCACCGCTCGCCAGTGCGCGATGCGACGTTCGGCACGATCCTCGTCGAGCTTCACTTCGGTGCGCTCGGTGATCACGGGAACAATCTTGGCGACACCGAGCTCGGTCGCCTTCTGCAGAATCCAGTCCATCTTTTCGCCGCGCGCCACGGCTTGCACGAGGGTCAGTTGTAACGGCGATTCATTATCGACCGCGCGTTGCTCGCTCACTTGCACCGTCACCGCGCGTTTGCTGACGCTGGTCAGTTCGGCGTCGTATTCATTGCCGTCACCGTTGAACAGCGTGACGCGATTGCCGACCTCCATGCGCAACACGCGCGCGATATGTTCGCTCGCCTGTTCGACCAGGTTCACGCTGCTGCCGGCGAGCAGGGCTTGTTCGGTATGGATTCGAATTCGACGCATGCAGGGATGGTACTCGGGAACAATGGGCAGGGAGCAGGGGAAGTCAAAAAAACCGTCATCCCCACCACCGCAGGATTGACGACGGCTATTCACCGTTCGCCGTTCCCGCAATCAACCACGCATCGCAATCTCGATGCCTTCGCGCGCAACTTCGATCATCAAATCGATCTCGTCCGGCGTGATCACATACGGCGGCATGAAATAGACGATATTGCCGAGCGGTCGCAGAATCACACCGCGACCGAGTCCGTGTTGATAAACGCGTAATCCACGCCGTTGCTCGGCAGGAAACGGATCACGCGTAGTCTTGTTATGCACCAATTCCACCGCAGCGATCATGCCGATCTGACGCACTTCGGCGACGTGCGGATGTTCGCGTAACGGCGCAAGCGCGCGCGATAGATGGGCGGCGAGTTCGCGATTGCGTTTGAGCACGGGCTCATCGCGAAATATCGCCAGCGTCTCCAGTGCGGCGCGACAAGCGAGCGCGTTGCCGGTGTAACTGTGCGAATGCAGGAATGCCTTGCCGGCAGAATATTCCGCATAAAACGCCTGATAAATTGCATCGGTAGTCAGCACAGCCGACAACGCGAGAAATCCTCCGGTCAGACCTTTCGACAGGCACAAAAAATCCGGCGTGATATCACCTTGCTCACACGCAAACAGGGTGCCGGTGCGAGCAAAACCCACGGCGATTTCATCGGCGATCAGGTGCACCTCGAACTCATCGCAGAGCTTGCGCAACCCGGTAAGATAAGCCGCGTGATACATGCGCATGCCGGCGGCGCATTGCACCAGCGGCTCGATAATCACGGCGCAGGTTTCGTGCGCGTGGCGTTCGAGTGCCGCGCGCATGTCGGCCAGTTTCGCGATGGAATAATCTTGCCAACTCTGTTGCGCATCGCGCGCGTAGCAATCCGGCGACGTCACGAAAATCGGCGCCAGCAACAACGGCGCATACGTGTCGCGATACAAAGCCACATCCGTCACCGAAAGTGCGCCGAGGGTTTCGCCGTGGTAACTGCCGGTGAGTGCGATGAAACGCGTTTTTTCTCCACGTCCCAGATTACGCCAGTAGTGAAAACTCATCTTCAACGCGACTTCGATGCCGCTCGATCCGTTGTCGGCGTAGAACACGCGCGCCAGTCCAGGCGGTGCGATACGCAGTAGCTCCTCGGCCAGTTCGATTGCCGGCGCGTGGCTGAAACCGCCCAGCATGACGTGTTCGAGTTTGTCGAGCTGATCCTTGATCGCCGCAGCAATACGCGGATTGGCGTGGCCGAAAATATTCGTCCACCATGAACTCACCGCATCCAGATAACGGCGTCCGTCGTAATCGATCA
>JANXUW010000486.1 GCA_025351985.1 Pseudolysobacter sp. | reverse complement strand
GGTTGACGAAGGCGTCGGTGCGATCGGAAAAGTCCACCGCGATGGCGTTGATGCTTTCCTGCCATTGCCAGACGCCGATATTCTGCGCCAGCGCAGTCTGTGTGGGCGATTTCAAATCGCGGCGATACAACGCGAACAATGGCTGCCGACGTTGACCATCATGCACGAAAGCCGCGGCAGAATTCGAGTCTTTACAGGCCTTGTGCAAACGCTGCGCAAGATCGTCCGGCGGCGTTGGGCAATCGACCGGTAACGTGAGCAGCCAGTCATTTTTCAGTGTCTGATATGCGCTGACGATGCCCGCCAGCGGGCCTCGAAAATCGGCCGTTGCGTCGCGCAATACAGGCGCATAAGCCGCGTAGATATCGACATGCCGATTGGCACAAATCACGATGGTTTGAACTTGCGTGGATACGCGCTCACAGACCCAAGCTATCAACGGTTTGCCAAACAGAAGTTGCAAACCCTTGTCGTGCCCACCAAGGCGTTGCGCCGCGCCGCCAGCCAGAATTGCCGCAGTAATCGACACGGAATTCATAGCCGCTTTGGGTTCGATATCGACGCCGATTTATTTGCCGCGAACGTGGCGCACCAGACGCTTGCGCTTTTTCAGTTGGCGTTCGTTGAGCTTATTGTGGCGGCCCTCGTATGGGTTTTCGCCATCACGGAACTCGATCCGCACCGGCGTGCCGACCAGCTTGAACTGCTTGCGGAAATAATTTTCGAGATAACGCCGATACGAGTCGGCGATATGTTTGGTGCGCGATCCATGGATCATGATCGTCGGCGGATTGTGTCCAGCCGGATGCGCGTAACGCAGCTTCGGCGCATGACCGCGTACGAGCGGCGGCTGGTGACCTTCGTAGGCCTTGATCAGCGCGCGCGTGAGCTCGGAAGAAGTCAAAATGCGGATCGCCGACGCATGCGCCTGATTGATCGACTTCATCAGTTCGGCGATGCCCGAACCGTGTAGCGCCGAGATGAAAAGCGGCGTGGCAAAATTCACGAAATCGAGTTTGCGATCCAGCGCCTTGCGGCATTGATCACGTTCGTAGACGCTCAAGCCGTCCCATTTATTGACGGCAATGACCAGCGCGCGACCGGAATCCAGCACATGACCGATCAGCGTGGCATCCTGTTCCGACACACCTTCGTGCGCATCCAGAATCAGCACCGCCACGTGTGCCGCGACGATCGATTGCAGCGATTTGATCACGCTGAATTTTTCGACGGTTTCTTCGATGCGCGCACGGCGGCGCACGCCGGCGGTGTCGATCAACGTGTAGTGCTTGCCGTCGCGTTCGAGCTTGACCTTGATCGCATCGCGCGTGGTGCCGGCGATGTTGGAAACGATCTGGCGCTCTTCGCCGAGCAAGCGATTTACCAAGGTTGATTTGCCGACGTTCGGACGACCGATGATCGCCACGCGTATGCTGTCATCGCCTACCGCTGGTTCGAGATCGTCCTCGACGACGGGCGGCAGGCGTTGTTGAATTGCCGAAACCAATTGCAGAATGCCGCGATTTTGCGCCGCTGCGATAAAGTGCGTCGCGCCGACGCCGAGTGCGGAAAATTCGGCGATCGCGACGTTTTCATCGATACCGTCGATCTTGTTGACCAGCAGCAACATCGGTTTGTCGAGCCGGCGCAACATGTTCAATACATCGCGATCGAACGCGAGCAATCCGGCTTGTGCATCAACCAGGAACAACACCAGATCGGCCTCGCCGATGGCGAGTTCGGCCTGGCGTGCGGTCAGGCCTTCGATGCCCTCGTCCTCACCCGTCAGGCCACCGGTATCGATGGTGACGAAATGGCGTTCGCCAAGCTGGCACAAGCCATAATGACGATCGCGGGTGAGGCCGGGAATATCCGCGACCAACGCTTCACGGGTACGCGTGAGCGCATTGAACAAAGTGGACTTGCCGACGTTAGGACGTCCGACCAGGGCAACGACGGGCAACATAATTAACTATCCGAAACGCGCGCCGGCCGCCGCGCGGAGTGGCCGGATATTGAGAAAACCTGTACGCAACTGAACACATGTTCGCACAACGAGCCAATACCGGCGCGCGGGACCGATATTGGCAGGATCGTACTGTGCAGCAAGACTATTGAGCGTGATCTCGAATAGCTACTCAGTGACAAGGACTACAAAAATTATTTGGCGATGCGGTAAGCGCCAAGTTCGCCATTGCTGGCTTGTACATAGACGGTGTTGCCCACGACCAGCGGCACGGAGTCGATGGGCTTTTTGGTCAGACGCACACGCGCGGCAAGTTTGCCATCGTTCAAATTGAGCCAGTGCACGTAACCCTCGATATCGCCGACCACGATATAGTCTCCCTGCACTGCTGGGGCGCTGAGCCAGCGATAACCCAGTACATCCTGTTTCCACAAGGACGCGCCACTATTGCGATCCAGCGACCAGATGTTTGAATCGACATCGTTCGCAAAGACCGCAGCGGGCGAGATGGCCACACCGCTATAACTGGACAGATCGTGCGCCCACAGTGGGCGACCATTGTTGCCGGCAAGCGCCGTTACCTGACCGCGGTAACCTACAGCGTATACGACGCCGGCATCGGCTTGCAAAATCCCATCGACATCCTGCAGTCGCTCGATTTCTGTACGGCCCTCGCCAGTAGAGATGACCTGTTCCCAGACTTCAACGCCATCAGTCAAACGAAGCGCCACAACCTTGCCGTTGTCGCCACCGGTAATAACCAACCCTTCGCGTATCAGCGGTGCGCTGTTACCGCGCAGGCTCAACAGCGGAACATTATTTCTGTCGAAAACCCACTTACGTTCGCCCTTTACGGCGTCGAAACCA
>JANXUW010000475.1 GCA_025351985.1 Pseudolysobacter sp. | reverse complement strand
GTTCAACAATTCTTCGTCGATGTCGATCGCCGTGGTCGTCAGGAACAACATCACCGGGCCTTCGACGCGGTACTCCTCGGTGACGAGTTTGCCGCTGGTCGGGTCTTTGCCCGTGGACGCAATCGTCAACTCGCCCTGACTCTGCAACAGCTTCAACGCATACGCCGCCTGGCGCACGCCTTCTTCCTCGGCAATGGCGAGAATCTTGTGTTTCAGATCGCCCTCGCCGAGATAGAACAAACTCTGCCCGGTCATCGCCGAGTAGTGCACCCGTTCGGCCTCCGGCATCAAGGACAACAGCGCATCCATGAGCGTCGATTTGCCCGCCGCGCTCGTGCTCTGGATCAGGATCGCCAGCGGCTTGTCCAGCTTGCGCGACACACACGCCAGATAACCCATCAGCACATTGCTCGCTTCACCGACCACGCCCAGCGCCTGCGTATCGGTGACGATGCGCTCGCTCAAGCGCGGATCGCGCAGCAATGCCAGCGCAGCGGCTTCGTCCTCGGGCGACAACGGCGGCGGTGCGGCGGTCGCCGGCTGCAAGGTCTGCGTGATCGCCGCTTCCTGCAGCGGTTCCAGCGCGCGCAGCAGCGCGATCACATCGCGACCGATCACCGCCTCGGCAATCCCCAGCTCGATGCCGGCCTGCTTGATGAACCCGGCGCGCGCCTTGGCCTGGTACAGATCCAGCGTGTCCACATGCAGGTGCGTCGCTCCTGCGCATCCTGCGCCCGCGACACTTGCACGTCCCTGTGCATCGTCACCCATGCTCACCTGCACGTTGACCTTGAGCACCTCGTAGGAGAGATTTTTCATCAGGCCACGCACCCGATAACGGCGTGGCCCGAACGTGGCGATCACATCGTGATCGCGCACTTCAATGCTGCCTTCCGCTGCCATCAACGGTGCGGCCAGTGCAGCAGTATCCACCGCAGCGGCTAAGGGAAGAACGTCCGGCACCGGCAGCGATTCCCGCACTGGCACGGCGGGAACGGCAACGGCGCACGGCAGCGGTGCCGCACTCGGGCCGATACGTTCCGCCTGGCGCAACACCAGCCCCAACGCTTTCGCCGCGGGGCCGACCTTCAATGCGTATTCGTTCGCGTCCATGCCTTTGGGGAACAGCACGCGATACGCCGCGAGGCCGTGCGCGGCCAGCAGCGGTGCGAGCTTGGCGGCTGCGATATCGCCCGGCTCATCACGGTCATACGCGATCAGCACACGCTTCACGCCGTGCGTGACCAACGCCTGCAACAGCTCGTCGGTAAATCCCGATACACCGAACGCACTGGTCACCTGCCGATAGCCCGCGCACCAGAACGTCAGTGCGTCGATCAGCGCTTCGCACAGAATGACCTCCTGCGAACCGCGCCAGCCATCCAGATTGAACACGCCGCGATGCGGGCCGGGTAGATACAGATGCTTGGGCGTGCTCGCCGCCATGCCGGTGGTGCGCACTTTGCGACCATAGATTTCGGCAACGTCGCCAGCGGCGTCAAACACCGGAATCACCAGCGAACCATTGAAGTGCTCGTGTCCGCTGTCGCGCAAAATACCGAGGCGCTGCAACTGCGCACGCACCGGCGGCCCGGCGCGGTAATCGCTGCGCGGCAACCGATAGGCCAGCGTGCGATTGGCAAAACCGAGCCGGAAGTGATCGATCACGTCGGGATGATCCAGTCCGCGTGCGGTCAGATACGCCAGCGCTTCCGGACTCTGCGCCAAGGTCGCGTGATAGTGCGCGATCACCGAGGTCAACAGCCCCGCATCCGAGACGCCCGAAGCCAGGTCAGCGGCAGCGCGCGCAACAGAGGCAACGGCCACACTCGCGGCAGGTTCCGCCATCGCCGTGAACAACGACGCGTGATCCTGGCGCAACAACTCCACCGCGTGCCGGAACGATACCTTGCGCACCGCCATCACCCAATCGATCACCGAACCGCCTTGCTGGCAACCGAAGCAGTGCCACACATTCTTCGTCGGCGTCACGATGAACGATGGCGTCTCGTCGCCCTCGTGCAACGGGCAGCGCATCGCCACGTCCTTGCCCTGCGCCTGCAACGTGTAGCCCGCGCCCTCGATCAGGCGTACCAGCGACACCTCGGCTTTCAAGCGGTCGATCTCGGATTCGGCGATGCGGGCCATGCGCGGTTCTCCCAAAAACCTGTCAAGGGGGTAAAGCGGAAAATAACTCGCCAACATAATACTACTTTAGGTAGTATGTGCAACAACTCCACGCAACACCGAGGTAGCGTATGTCATCGCACACTGTCGCAAGGTCGGTTTCTGTCGTGGCACTCAGCAAAGAAGAAAAGTCATTCTTCGCGCACCTCGGCGCTCGCATCGCGCAACTGCGCAAGACCCAAGGCATCACGCAAGTGCAGCTCGCCGACGTGCTCGGCGTCTCGCAGCAGACCATCACCGCCTATGAGGTCGGACGCCGACGCATCCAGGTGTCCTCGTTGCCGCTGATCGCCAAAACGCTCGGCGTGGCCGTCGAGGAAATTGTCGGCCCCGAACCCAAAGCCGCCGCCAAACGCGGCCCCGCACCCAAGCTGCAACAGCAGATGGATCGCATCGCCAAGCTACCCAAGAACCAGCAGCGCTTCGTCATGCAGGTCATCGATTCGGTGATCGCGCAAGCCGGCCGCTAAGAGGAAGGCCGCAAAAAACAAAGCCCGGCGCAAGGCCGGGCTTGGGAGAATGTTGCTTTGTATACATTGGCGCAAATCAATCGAATCTGACTCCATCGATTTAATCGACACCGCGCTCATCGATTGCACAGTAGACCAGAAGGCATTGCTTTTCTGCTTTTACTACCAGACTTATTGGTTTGCGTGTATCCCCATCATCAACCGAAATTTGGACTTCTAAGTCTTGATCTTCGAATGATTGCAACTCTTTAATTAGCTGCCGAATGGATTTTCCTCGATCAATCCATTGGGGCCGGGTCTCGGCTTCGTCTCTCATTTCAATCTCCAATGCGCTCCAATTTCTCGTTGAAGGTGCCCATGCGAGTCTCTTTCGCCCCTAGATTCTTCACTGAGTCTGCCATCTTCCAAGCCCCGCCAGTGTGGCCGTCAACATCTCTGGAAATAAAGCGTCTGCCTTGTTGATAAACAGCTTGACCGTTTACCGTTTCATTGACCCTCCTGAATCCAAGTCCCTCTGCAGCTGCAGTGGCTTCTTTGGTGGTTTTATACACGGCACCTGAAAGTGCTCTTGCGCCTTCCACAGCGTCTTCCGCCTTCGACGCACGACGGACGTCATTGGCCAACTTAGCGGCTTCCTCAACTTTCTTGAGCCCTCCGACGACAGGAATGTAGTTAACCGGATTCACTGCCTCCTTCACCAAAGTTG
>JANXUW010000473.1 GCA_025351985.1 Pseudolysobacter sp. | reverse complement strand
CGGTATTTCCATCGGCGCGGAGGGAGCAACCAGTGGTGAGGTCGTGTTCAATACGGCCATGAGCGGTTATCAGGAAATCCTGACCGATCCGTCCTACGCACGACAAATCGTCACGCTGACATACCCGCATATTGGCAACACCGGCTGCAATGTGGTCGATGAAGAGTCGTCTGCGGTGCACACCGCCGGCCTGATCATTCGCGATCTGCCGTTGCGCGCGAGCAACTGGCGCAGCACCGAAACGTTGCAGGATTATCTGCTTCGCCACAACATCGTCGCGATTGCGGACATCGACACACGCCGTCTGACGCGCATCCTGCGCGACACGGGCGCGCAGAACGGTTGCATCCTCGCCGGTGCTGATATTTCCGATGAACGTGCACTCGCCGCGGCGCGCACATTCCCCGGGCTCAAGGGCATGGACCTGGCCAAGGTCGTCAGCACCACGGCCAGCTATCGCTGGAACGAGGGCAGCTACGATCTCGACAAGACCGCGTTCGATGTCACGCCGGCCAAGCATCATGTCGTCGCCTACGATTTCGGCATCAAGTGCAACATCCTGCGCATGCTTGCCGACCGCGGCTGCGAGATTACCGTGGTGCCGGCGCAGACGTCGGCGCGCGATGTGCTGGCGCTGAAACCCGATGGCGTTTTCCTGTCGAATGGCCCTGGTGATCCGGAGCCTTGCGATTACGCGATCACAGCGATCCGCGAATTCGTCGCGGCGAAAATTCCAACGTTCGGCTTCTGCCTCGGCCACCAATTGCTCGGCCTCGCCGTCGGCGCAAAAACCATCAAGATGAAGTTCGGCCATCACGGCGCGAATCATCCGGTGATCGATCTGGCTTCGGGCCACGTCATGATCTCCAGCCAGAACCACGGCTTTGCGGTGGATGAGGCAACCTTGCCGGTCAACGTCAAGGCGACGCATCGCTCGCTGTTCGATGGCTCGCTGCAAGGTATTGCGTTGCTCGATGCACCTGCCTACAGTTTTCAGGGGCATCCTGAAGCGAGTCCTGGTCCGCGCGATGTTGCCGCGGTGTTTGATCCGTTCATTCGACACATGGAGGCGCGGGCAAGCCTGTCCGTGTAATCACGCATGAATTTTCGTTCCTCGCACCCCGCCAGATTTCGCCGCGTTGGTTTCGCCTTTGCGGCGCTGTTGTTCATGGCAGCACCCGTGGCACTGCTCGCGCAAAAAACGCCTGCGGCAGTTCCCACGCAAAATGTCGTAGCAGAAGACGCTGCAAACACCGCGCCGTCCACTGCGAGCAAGGCAAATTCGCGCAGCGCCTTGAACGAGCGTCAGGTGCCGTTTGAAGAATTGAAAAACCGCATTGGTCAGCGCGTGATAATCCGCACTGTCTATAACACCGTGCGCAGTGGCGTGCTTACCGCGTATGACAATACCTCGCTCGACATCACGACTGACAAGGCGCAGGGCGGTTTTTCCTTGAGCGTACCGCGCGAAACGATCAAGACCGTCAGCATCATGCTCGAACAAATCAACGACGACCCCCTTTTCCCGACGACAGGCAAGCCCGGTGCCAAAAAGAACTGATCTCAAGTCAATCCTGATCATTGGCGCTGGCCCGATCATCATCGGCCAGGCCTGCGAGTTCGATTATTCCGGCGCGCAAGCCTGCAAGGCGCTGAAAGAGGAAGGTTATCGCGTCATCCTGGTCAACTCGAATCCGGCCACGATCATGACCGATCCCGACACCGCCGATGCGGTGTATATCGAGCCGATCAACTGGACCACGGTCGAACGCATCATCGCCAAGGAACGCCCTGATGCGCTGCTGCCGACGATGGGCGGCCAGACCGGTTTGAATTGCGCACTCGATCTCGCCGACAACGGTGTGCTCGAAAAATATGGCGTCGAGTTGATCGGTGCCTCACCCACCGCGATTCGCCTCGCCGAAGATCGCGCACTGTTTCGTCAGGCGATGATCGAGATCGGGCTCGATGTACCGGCAGCGGAAGTTGCGCGCAGCCTTGAACAGGCACTGGATATCCAGACGCGTGTCGGTTTTCCGACCATCATTCGTCCGAGCTTCACGCTCGGCGGATCGGGCGGCGGCATTGCCTACAATCGCGAAGAATTCATCGAGATCATCAAGCGCGGACTCGAACTTTCGCCGGTGCATGAAGTGCTGGTCGAAGAATCGGTACTCGGCTGGAAAGAGTTCGAAATGGAAGTCGTGCGCGACAGCGCCGATAACTGCATCATCGTCTGCTCGATCGAAAACCTCGATCCGATGGGCGTGCACACCGGTGACTCGATCACCGTCGCACCGGCGCAAACCCTGACCGACAAGGAATACCAGCGCCTGCGCGATGCCTCGATCGCGGTTTTGCGCAAGATCGGCGTCG
>JANXUW010000462.1 GCA_025351985.1 Pseudolysobacter sp. | reverse complement strand
CACTCGCAAACGCATTGGCGAAAAGCGTGGCGGACGATCTGCGTCGTAGCCTGACTGCGCGCGGAACTGCCGTGCTCGCGCTGTCCGGCGGCACCACGCCGCGCGAATTCATGCGCGAGCTTTCGCAACAAGCGCTGGACTGGAGCCGAGTCACCGTGACCTTGGTCGACGAGCGCTGGGTGGCGCCCGACGATACGCGTTCCAACGCTCGCCTGTTGCGCGAAAACCTGCTGCAAAATCACGCCGCGACGGCGCTGTTCGTACCGCTGTATTGCGATGCGCCCGATCCGGAAACCGGACTGCCGCGCATCGCCGCGCGCATCGCGGCATTGCCATTGCCGTTCGATGCGGTGGTGCTTGGGCTTGGCGAGGACGGTCACACCGCGTCGTTTTTTCCGGGCGGCGATCGCCTCGCGCAAGCGCTCGATCTGCACGGTACGGCGCAGGTTTTATCGATGCGCGCGCCGGACGCGGGCGAGCCGCGCATCACTTTGAGCATGCCGACCGTGCTCGATGCGCGTATCGTGTATCTGCATATTCAGGGCGACAAGAAACGTGCGGTGTTTGCGCAGGTTATCGCGTCGCAGGGCCCGCTGGCGACAAGCCCGATGCGCGTCGTGCTGGATCACGCGAGATCGCCGATACAGGTTTTCTGGTGCGCTTGAAGCCGAGCGCGAGTATCGAATTGCTGCGGAGAAAAACATGTCACTGAACCCCGTCGTCGCCACCGTCACCGAACGCCTGATCGCGCGCAGCCGCGGGTCGCGTGCGGCGTATCTGGCAAAAATAAATGCAGCGCGTGAAACCGGGCCGCGGCGCGGTCACCTCGCCTGCGGCAATCTCGCGCACGGTTTTGCCGCGTCCGCCGCACCGGACAAAAACGCGTTGCGCAGCGGCCACGCGCCGAACATCGCGATCATCACCGCCTATAACGACATGCTCTCGGCGCATCAACCGTATGCGACGTATCCCGACCTGATCAAACGCGCCGCTCGCGAAGTCGGTGCCACCGCGCAAGTAGCCGGCGGCGTGCCGGCGATGTGCGACGGTGTGACCCAGGGCCGCGCCGGCATGGAGTTGTCGCTGTTCTCGCGCGACGTCATCGCGATGTCGGCGGCGATCGCGCTGTCGCACGACATGTTCGATGCCGCGTTGTTCCTCGGTATCTGCGACAAGATCGTGCCAGGGCTGCTGATCGCGGCGCTGAGTTTCGGCCACCTGCCGGCGATTTTCATTCCGGCCGGACCGATGCCGAGCGGCATTTCGAACGATCAAAAAGGCAAGGTGCGCCAGCTCTACGCCGAAGGCAAGGCGACGCGCGCCGAGCTGCTGGAAGCCGAAGCGCAGTCGTATCACGCGCCCGGTACGTGTACGTTTTACGGCACCGCCAACTCGAACCAGATGCTGATGGAGATCATGGGCCTGCACCTGCCCTGCGCGAGTTTCGTGAATCCGAATACGCCGTTGCGCGAGGCGATGACGATCGCGGCGACACAGCGCGCGGCCGCGATCACCGCGCTCGGATCGGAATACATTCCGGTCGGCGAAATCATCGACGAGAAGGCGATTATCAACGGCGTGATCGGCCTGCATGCGACCGGCGGTTCGACCAATCACCTACTGCATCTGGTGGCGATTGCGCACGCGGCGGGTGTCGATTTGCGCTGGGAAGATTTCGGCGATCTGGCCGGCGTGATACCGCTGCTCGCGCGTGTCTATCCGAACGGCAGCGCCGACGTGAACCAGTTTCATCAGGCCGGCGGCATGGGTTTCCTGATTGCGCAATTGCTAGGTGCCGGACTGCTGCACGGTGACGTCAATACGATCATCGGTGCCGGCCTCGATCGTTATGCAAAACAGGCGCAACTCGGCATCGACAACGTCATCGAATGGCTGCCGGCGCCCGCGCAGACACTCGATGCCAGCGTATTGCGCGGCGCGGCCGATCCGTTCCGTCCCGATGGCGGCCTGATGATGCTGCAAGGCAATCTCGGCCGCGCGGTCATCAAGGTCGCATCGGTGCCGGACGACCGTTACCTCATCGAAGCGCCGGCACTCGTGTTCGACGATCAGGATCAGGTGCGCGGCGCGTTCGAGCGCGGCGAACTCGATCGCGATTTCGTTGCCGTGGTGCGTTTCCAGGGACCGCGCGCGAACGGCATGCCGGAGTTGCACAAACTCACGCCGACATTGGCGGTGCTGCAGGCGCGCGGCCACCGCGTCGCGCTCGTCACCGACGGACGCATGTCGGGCGCGTCGGGCAAGGTACCCGCGGCGATTCACGTCACGCCTGAAGCAATCTGCGGTGGGCCGATCGCGAAAATTCATAACGGCGATATGATCCGTATCGATGCGCATGCCGGCACGCTTGAAGTACTGGTCGATGCCGACATCTGGCAGACGCGCGGCGCGGCGATTTCGAACGTCGATGGACATCACTGCGGCGTCGGTCGCGAACTGTTTGCGATGTTCCGTCGCATCGCCGGCAGCGCCGACACGGGTGCCAGCGTTTTCGGCGCGAGTGCCGTTGCCGAACACACTTTTGGAGAATCCGCATGAGTTCCGCCATCGAACAAAAACAGCAGCAAATCGAGATCACGATGCGGCTCGCGCCGGTGATCGCGGTGGTCGTGATCGAGCGCCTGAACGATGCGATACCGCTCGCGCAAGCGCTGGTCGCGGGCGGCATTCGCGCGATCGAAATCACTTTACGCAGCAAGGTTGCGCTGGATGCGATCCGCGCGGTCGCGGCCAATGTCGAAGGCGCCGTGGTCGGCGCCGGCACGATCCTTTCGCCGCAGGATTTGCAGGCTGCGGAAAACGCTGGCGCACGGTTTGCGGTATCACCCGGCATCACCCCGAGCTTGCTCGCGGCGGCCGAAGATATCGCGCTGCCGTACCTACCCGGATCGGCAAGCGCCTCCGAGGCGATGCTGCTGCTGGAACGCGGTTATCGGCTGCAGAAATTTTTCCCCGCCGAAGTTGCCGGCGGCGCTCCGTATCTGCGCGCGCTCAGCGGACCGATACCGCAAGTGAAATTTTGCCCGACCGGCGGCATCAGCGTGACCAAAGCAGCATCCTATCTCGCACTGTCGAACGTGCTTTGTGTCGGTGGTTCGTGGCTGACGCCGGCTGAATTGGTGACTGCTGGCGATTGGGCAGCAATCACGGCACTCGCGCGTGATGCGTGCGATTTGCCGCGAGGCTGAGAGGTCACGCCCGCCGCTTGCATTCAATGCATGATGCGGAGAAAGTCGGCAACGATCGCCATGGCTGTGAAATACTTGCACGCGAGAATGGCGGTCTTGTCACCTAGGGAGTTCGGATGAAATACGCAATTTTTGTCGCGCTGTTTTTTCTCGCCGCGAATGCCGGTGCGGGCGGCGTGATGTTCGGCAAACATCTGGTTTCCAAGGGCGATGCGATCGGCAGCGTGCGTGATGCCGCGGGCACGCCGAACAAGGTCGACAAGATCGATGCCGATGACTCGTCTCCGGCGATGGAGATCTGGACCTACAACCGCCCTGAAAGCATCGTCACGATCTGGATCGTCGATCACAAGGTGGTGCAGGTGCAGGAACAGCAAGCGGCCGATAGCGCCGCAAAAACCTCGCCGGCGAGCAAGTAGATACCGCTGCGTCTCGCGGCAAAGCGAGAACTTTTTTAACTCGTCAGCAAGCTCAACTACCGAGCGAACGCGGTCGCGCGGTCGAGCCGCGGATCACCAGCTGCGGACTGAACCCCTTGTTTTTTGCGGCCGGCGCATCGAGCGATCCGTCTTCGGCGCGCGCCAGTTCGGAGATCAGCAGCAAGGTCGCGTGCCGTGCGATTTCCTCGGTCGCCTGCTTGGCCGTGGTCAATGCCGGCCACGATTGTTTCGAGAACGGGCTGTCCTCGAATCCCGCGATCGAAAGATCGTTCGGCACATCGATGCCGGTGGATTTTGCCGCGGCGAGAACGCCCGCGGCGATCTCGTCGTTGGAGCCGAAGATCGCGGTTGGCGGATCTTTCAGCGCGAACAATTTGCGCGCGCCGCGAAAGCCGTCCTCGAACGAATAATCGCCCGGCACGATGAGTTTTTTGTCGATCGGAATGCCGTAATCCTTGAGCGCACTTTCGTAACCCTTGTAACGCTCGGGGCTGGAACGATGCGACGGGCCGCCCCACAGAAATCCGATGCGCTGATGACCGAGCTGGATCAGGTGGCGTGTGATGTCGTAGGCCGCATCGCGGTCATCGACGAACACGCATGGAAAACCGTCGTCGGGATCTTCGGCCGCGGAAAGTATGCGCACGAACTTGATATCGTTCGCGGCGAGATATTTGATGAGCTCCATGCGCTCGGACATCGGCGGCGCCAGCACCAGCCCGGCGAGACGCGAATGGCGCACGAGATCGACCAGCTCTTCGGCCAGGTTCGGCGACGCCGAATTGCATGGGTGAATCTGCAATCCATAACCGGTTTCGCGGCACACCGAGAGCATGCCGTTCTGCACGCTGATGATGTAATACGGGTTCGGGTTGTCGTAGGCCACGCCGAGCGCATACGACTTCGAACTGCGCAGGCTGCGCGCGGACAGATCCGGCTGATAGTTGAGTTCTTCCACCGCTCGCAATACTTTCTGGCGGGTTTTTTCGCGTACCGCAGTTTCGTTGTTGATCACGCGGGAAACGGTTTTCAGCGATACGTTGGATCGCTCGGCGACGTCTTTGATCGTCGGTCTGCTCATTCCAGAATTTCCCGGGTTGGATTACGACTTCGCTGCGGCAGGGATGGAAATCTTGCGCTCGACAAAACCGCCGGCGCTGCGACGTTCTCAAGCGCGTGTCACGACTATGCAACGCGTATTGTGAAGGCTTTGCGCGCATGCGACCAGCGCTGTTTGCCGATGTGCCGGGATGTCGACGCCGCATGCGGCATGCAGCGCCGCCGGTTCAGGACGATGGCGACAATATCGGCGTCGCAGCGCTCGGCACGATGCGTGTGCCAACGCTGTAACCCTTCACCGCGTAGAACAGGATGTACAAGTAGCACGGCACCATCAGGATCAGAAACACCGCCTGGAAATCGTGATGCTGTTTCAAGTGCGCAAACAGTTGCGGCACGATCGCGCCGCCCGAAATTCCCATGATCAGCAAGGCCGAACCGAACTCGGTGAAACGCCCGAGGCCACGAATCGCAAGCGGGAAAATCGCCGGCCACATCATTGCGTTGGCAAAACCCAGCGCGGCGACAAAGCCGACGGAGATATAGCCTTGCGTGAGATAGGCGCCGAACGAAAACAACACGCCGAGCACAGCGGAAATTGCGAGGTAACGTTCCTGCGAAATGAAGCGCGGAATCGCCACCAGCCCGACCAGATAACCGACCAGCATCGCCGTGAGGGTGAACGACGTGAAGAACGTCGTCTGATCCAGCGGCAGATGAAAACTCTGGCCGTACGTGCCGATCGCATCGCCCGCCATCACTTCCACGCCGACGTACAAAAACAGGCACAACACGCCCAGCCACAAATGCGCAAAGTGGAAAATGCTACTTTTTTCATTTTTACCGGACAACGACGACGGCGCCACGTTTGCGGCAGACGCGCTGAT
The DNA here is from genome assembly GCA_025351985.1 of Pseudolysobacter sp. Classification (GTDB taxonomy): domain Bacteria; phylum Pseudomonadota; class Gammaproteobacteria; order Xanthomonadales; family Rhodanobacteraceae; genus Pseudolysobacter. The sequence continues at coordinate 10,819 of JANXUW010000462.1, read as the reverse complement.
TTCCGGCAACGGCGAGCGCATCACCCAGATCGCCAGCAGCACCAGCACGCCGGCCATCAGCATGTAGGGCATGTGAATTTTCGCCGAGAATTCGTCGAGCAGCGCGGTCTTTCCCGCAACATCCGCAGACTCGACCTTGTTGGCCAGATCGCCGATGCCGTGCAACACGAGCGCGTTGATCACCAGCGGCGCAAGAATGCCGGCGACCTTGTTGCAGATGCCCATCACCGCGATGCGTTGCGCGGCGCTGTCGATCGGGCCGAGGATGCTGATGTACGGGTTGGATGCGGTCTGCAATAACGACAATCCGGCGCCGATGACGAACAGCCCGGTCAGCGCGCCGGGAAAAATGCGCATGGTCGCGAACTGACCGAACACCGCCGCGCCGATCGCCATCACGAACAGGCCCAGCGCCATGCCGCGTTTCATGCCGGTACGCCTGAGTATCCACGACGAAGGCAAAGCGAGAAAAAAGTACGACAGGTAAAACGCCATCGGCACGAGGAACGCGTTGACGTCATCGAGATTGAACGCGAGTTTGACGAACGTGATCAGCGGTCCGTTCAACCACGTCACAAAACCGAAGATGAAAAACAGACCACCGATGATCGCGATGGAAGAAGTATGGCTGCGCTGCGGCGCATCCGAAGCTGTGATCGACATGGTCTGGCGGCTCCCCGAACTGGTGGCTGATGCTGGCTGGTTATACGACGAATGGCTATGTCGGTCACGCGCTGGTCTGCAACTATCGAACTGATTTTCGATCCCTCGTTCGCGATGCGGATTGATGGGCGCATCGCGCAATCCGATTGTTTGCGACATCGTTGGTAACGTTGTCATAGTTTGCTGCGGAATGCACTAGATTTGCATGCCGCAGGGCAGCACTAGACAACGTGACTTTCGGCATGGAACATCCGCGTCGCTTCATACGACTTCTGCCATAACTTTCAAAGTTTCATTTAATATATTGTTTTGTATGGATTTTTTTATGGTAAAAATTCAATTGAAAGCGATACCAACGACTTTTCTGGCACCATCCAACACCGTGAAAGTTTCGTTTGTCATCCTATTGACAACGTTGTCATGTAGTAGCAGACTCGGCGCCATTCAGCGGAGATAAATCCGCCAACCCGCCATAAATCCAATGGGAGGAAGAAGGCGTGGTGCAACGGCTCAACCAGTTAAATGCGGAACCACGAACGGCAGCGATTGCGCCGTTCATCGCGGCCGATATTGGCGGCACGCATGCACGCATCGGTCTGGTGCTGGCGGATGCGCACGGCGCGACGCCGATAGCGGTTGCGCAGTATCACAAATACGTTTGCGCCGACTATCCGAGCCTTAGCGCAATCCTGCGCGACTTCCTCGATAGCCATTGCGATACGCCGGTGGAATTCGGCGCGATCGCGTGCGCCGGTTATCTGCTCGACGATACGGTGATCAACGCCAATCTGCCGTGGAAAGTTTCGCTGGCGGATATCCGCAGCCAGCTCGGCTTGAAAAACATCGCGCTGGTCAACGATTTCACCGCAGTCGCGCACGCCACGCAATTCGTCAATGCCAGCGACATGATCGTGCTGGCCGCGGCCAAGGGCCAGCCGATCGCGGCACCCACGCTGGTGGTCGGCCCGGGCACCGGGCTCGGTGCCGCGGTGCAGATTCCGGGCAACGACAAAACCACCATTCTTTCCACCGAAGCCGGCCAGGCCGCTTTTGCGCCGGGTTCGGAAATCGAAATCGAAATCCTCTCGCTGCTGCGTCGGCAGATGGCGCATGTCTCGATCGAGACGGTGTTGTCCGGACCGGGCCTCGTCAATATCTACAGCGCGCTTTGCACGATGCGCAGCATGACACCGCGATTCACGGCGCCTGCGCAAATTACCCAGGCCGCGCTCGATGACAGCGATGCCACGGCACTTGAAGCATTGCAGATTTTTTGCGGTTTGATGGGCAGCATCGTCGGTGATCTGGTGCTGCTGTACGGCGCCCAAGGCGGCGTTTATCTGGCGGGCGGAATTCTGCCGCAGATTCGCGATTTTCTGATCAAGAGCACGTTCGCCGAGCGCTTCCACAACAAGGGGGCGATGCGCGAACTGCTCGAACGAGTTCCGGTGTGGTTGATCGAGCACGGCCAGCTTGGCGTGATCGGTGCGGCCAGTTGGTATCTGGATAGTCGCGGGATGCGCTGAACAAACCCGTGCAGCAAGGTTGTAATGAAGTGTGAGTCAGGTGTTGAAGCAGTACCGCATCAGAGAATAAAAGAACCCGGCCATGGGTTGCCCACAAGCATCCACCGCCGATCCCAAAACTGCCATGAAGGGGAGCCTCATGAGCTACCGTAAAACCATACTGTCAGCAAGCATCGTAGCAAGCCTTAGTTGTTTCACCGGATGGGTGTACGCCGATGAGGCCGCCACAACCGCCGCCGCGGACAGCACCACGCAACAGAGCGCCGAATCTCTCGATGTGATTGAGGTGCACGGCATCCGCGACAGCTTGAAGAAGTCGCTCGAAACAAAGCACGATGCCGACTCTCACGTCGACGTGATCACCGCCGAGGATATCGGCAAAATGCCGGACAAGAACGTCGCCGATTCGCTGATGCGCGTCCCCGGTGTCACGACCAGCTCGGCGAGCGCCAACGAAGGCGGGTTCGATGAAAATGATCGCGTCAGCATGCGCGGCACCAACCCGAGCCTGACCCAGACCTTGATCAATGGCCACGCGGTTTCGTCCGGCGACTGGTTCGTGCTGAACCAGACCGGCACGGTCGGTCGCAGCGTCACCTACACCCTGCTGCCGTCCGAACTGGTCGGCAAGGTGGTGGTGCACAAGACCTCCGAAGCGAGCGATCTGGAAGGCGGCGTCGCCGGCTCGGTCGATATCCAGACGCGCAAGCCACTGGATTTCAGCAAGCCAGTGACGGTGGAGGCCACCGTCGGCGCCGTATATGCGCAATTGCCGGACAAAACCGATCCGCAGTTCAGCGGCTTGTTCAACTGGAAGAACGATGACGGCACGCTAGGCGTGATGCTGCAGGGCTTCTCGGAAAAACGCCACCTGCGCCGCGATGGCCAGGAGCTGCTCGGCTATGAGCAAATTGCGCCCGGCAGCCCGGTCGCCACGGCACACCCCGATCTGGCCGGCGTCTGGTACCCGAAACTGATCGGCGCCGCGCTGTTCGAGCAGGAACGCAAACGCCAGGGTGGCTTGATCGATATCGAGTGGGCGCCGACCAAGGAATTGACCCTCGATCTCAGCGCCTTCTCATCAAAAATGGATGCGGCCAACTACAACCGCAATTACATGATGTGGACGACGCATTTCCTCAACCAGGGTAACGGCCAGTCGCCCGATCCCGGTTATGTGGTGCGCAACGGCACGCTGGTTTCAGCGAGTTTCAGCCCCGTCGCTGGCACTCAGTATGGCGTGTACGACCAGATATCCCGTCCGGACGCCAGCTCGAATTCCAGCTTCGTGAATCTGGATGCCCGTTTTCGCGCATCGGATTCCCTGACATTCACCGGCAAACTCGGCACCACGAGCGGTAACGGCAAAACGCCGACGCAAAACGTGGCGGAATGGAACACCGGCATCGGCAGCGGCGCCGGTTATCAGTTGAACGGCATTGGCTCGGCGGCAAACTGGTCGCTGGGTTCCGCCAGTCCGTCAGCGGCTCCGACCGCACTGGGCTGGATCTTCGGCGACCAGAACATCAACGTGCGCGACAAGGAAGGCTGGGGGCAACTGGACGGCGATCTAGTGCTTGGCGACGGCGTGCTCACCGCCTTGAAATTCGGCGGCAGATACTCCGATCACACGCGCAAGTCCGAAGACGTAATCGGCCAGGGACCAAAATGCGCCGACGGCACGGCGGGCGGCGCCGCGTTCAATTGGGGCGCGCAGTACAATTGCACCGATCCGACCAGCTCGCCGTTCAATCCTGCCAATTTCCCGCAGGGAATCGGCTATTACCCTTCCAACTACGGCAGCGGACTGGGCGGTAGTTTTCCCGGCAATGTCTGGTTCTTCTCGCCCGATCAGTTGGCCGCGTACGACAACAAGTATACGACTCGCGTCGCCGGCCCACGCTCGGACTGGGGCAGCGATTATTCGCTCGAAGAAAAGAATTCAGCGCTCTACGTGCAGGCTGATCTGAATGGCTCGGGCTGGAGCGGAAACGTGGGCGTGCGTCTGGTCAAGACCGACGAACACGTGGTCGCCAACGTAGCCGCAGATGGAACAACGCCAGGTGCCATCACTACCTCGTTGTTCGGCGCATATCTGCCGACATCGTTCGATAACACCTACAACGACGTCCTGCCCAGCGCGAACGTGAAATTTGATCTGAGCGAAGATCTGTTGCTGCGCCTCGCCGCATCCAAGACCATGACGCGGGCGGATTATTCGGCGCTGGCCGGATCGATCTCGCTGAGTCCGCCAGCAGCGCCGGGCGCCACCGGTTCCGGCAGCGGCAGCAATCCCGATCTGAAGCCGGTTCGCTCGAACAATCTGGATGCATCGCTTGAGTGGTATTTTGCATCGCACTCGTTGTTATCGGCCAGCGTGTTCTACATGGATCTGACCAACTACATCGGACTGGGGCAGATCACGCGATCGTTCAAAACCTATAGCACCATCTACCCGCAGGGATTCGACGCGCCCTACGTGCTCACGGTGCCGGTGAACAGCCAAGGCTCGGTCAAGGGCATCGAGCTCGCTTACGAACAGCCGCTGTTCGACAACTTTGGCATCGCGATGAACTACACCTACGCTGATGGCAAGGAAAAAGGCGGCGGCGCATTGGTGGGAACCTCGAAAAGTACCTACAACGTCAGCGGCTACTACGAGAATGATCGCTTCAACGCGCGCGTTTCGTATACCTACCGTTCCGACTTCTTCAGTGGCCTCGATCGCTCCACGGCTTTTTATCAGGCCGGCAGCGGCAATCTGGCCGCGTCGTTCGGCTACAAGCTCGACGATCGCTGGAGCTTCTCGCTCGATGCGCTGAACTTGAACAATCCGACCTTGAAGTATTTCGCACTCAACAAGGATCAGCCGCGCTCGATTTACCAGAGCGGTCGTCAATACTACCTCAGCGCGCACTTCAAGTTCTGATGGCCTAGCAGTACCAGTTAGTTGTTTCGCCCTCCAGCGATTTGCGGGTCCGGACTTGTCCTGGCCCGCTTTTTTTGGCCGGATTTTTTGCGTGTTATAAGCTGACAGTCAGCACTTGGGTGATGTCATGAAAACCTATTTTCGCAGCGTGATTTTTTTCGGTATCGCCGCACTCGTATTCGGTGTGATCGGCGGTTGTCAGTCAAGCCAGACGAGGACTGAATCCACGGCATCTGCTCTCCCGGCAGATCCGCTATCGCTGATTCCACAACCCGTTTCGCTGGCGCGATCGCCCGGTTATTTCGAACTGCGCCAGGGCGCGGCGTTGATCGTGGAATCGAAAACGACGGCAGGGATGCCGGAGGTAGAGCAAAGCAGGGAGCAATTGCCGAACGCACAGGCGCTAGGTGTGGCGCGTTATTTCGTCGACCTGCTGGCACGCACGCGCGGTGTGAAACTCGATCTGCAAGCGTTCGGCGGCACAGTTTCAAAGTCGCAATCGATCAGTTTCGTGCTCGATCCGCGTATCGTCGTCGCGGGCGATGAAGGTTATGAATTGATCGTTGCTGGCGATCATATTCGTGTTGCCGCACGCACGGCGCACGGCCTGTTCAACGGCAGCACGACCTTGTGGCAACTGCTCACGCTAGACGCCGGCAATACCTTGCCGATCCGCGTGCCCACCTTGCGCATCGACGATGCGCCGCGCTTTGTCTGGCGTGCTTTGATGCTCGATGTCTCGCGTCATTTCATGCCGCCCGATGCGATCAAGCAGATGCTCGATGCGATGGCGGTGCACAAGCTCAATGTCTTCCACTGGCACCTGACCGACGACCAGGGCTGGCGCATCGAAATCAAGAAATACCCACGCCTGACCGAGATCGGTGCATGGCGCACGCCGCCCGGTCCGGTTGCCGCCAGCGACATTGATTCAAGCACCGGTCAGCCGCGTCGCGAAGGCGGTTTTTACACGCAGGACGAGGTGCGCGACATCGTGTCATACGCCGCCGAACGTTTCATCACCATCGTGCCGGAAATCGAAATGCCGGGGCATGCGCAGGCCGCGATTGCGGCATATCCGCAGTTCGGTTCGCGCGGTGATAATCCGCCCGTTTCATCGGACTGGGGCGTGCACACGTATCTCTACAACGTCAACGAGGACACATTCGGTTTTCTCGAAGATGTACTGAGCGAAGTGATGGCGTTGTTCCCGGGCCGCTACATCCATATCGGCGGCGACGAGGCGGCGAAAGACCAGTGGCAGGCATCGGCGCAGGTGCAACAGCGCATGCATGTACTCGGCGTATCGAACGAAGCGGCGCTGCAAAGTTATTTCATCCAGCGCATCGAAAAATTTCTCGGCGCGCACGGCCGCAAACTGATCGGCTGGGACGAAATTCTCGAAGGCGGACTTCCGGCGGAAGCCACCGTGATGTCGTGGCAAGGCACCAAGGGCGGCATCGAAGCCGCGAACCAGGGCCACGATGTGGTGATGGCACCGAGCCCGGACTTGTATCTGGATCATCTGCAAAGCAGCGCACACGACGAACCGCCCGGGCGACCGGATTTGATCACACTGGCCGATGTCTACAAGTTCGAGCCGGTGCCGGCCGAACTCGATGCAACGCAGGCGCAACACGTACTCGGCGCGCAGATCAATCTGTGGACCGAACACATGCGCACGCCGCAGCGCGTGCAGCACGCGACGTTTCCGCGGCTGGCGGCGCTGGCCGAACTGACCTGGTCGTCGCATGAACGTCGTGACTGGAACAGTTTTGTCACGCGCCTGATTCCGCAACTGGCGCGTTATCGCCGGCTTGGTATCGATTACGCCGACAGCGCATTTGCGGTGAGCATCGATGCCGAGGCAAATGCGCAGAGCGATCGCGCCGATGTGGTGCTGTCGAATCAGCTCGGTGTCGGCACCATTCGCTACACGCTGGATGGCAGCGAACCCACCGCGCAATCGACGCGTTACGAAAAGCCGCTGCAGATCACGCCGCCGCAAACCTTGCGCGCCAATTCTTTTGCCGGCGATCAGGCGCTGGCAGCAACGCGTGTGCGCGTGATTGATCGCCAGTCGCTGCGGCGGCGGAACAGCGACGAACTCGCCTCGTGCACCAAGAAACTGCCGCTGCGGCTTGAAGACGATGCGCCGTTGCGCGGCGAGCGCGCGGTGTTCAATGTCGATATCCTGGATGCGTGCTGGATCTACGCGCAGGCGTCATTGAACGGCATTGCGCAAATACAAATCAGCGTCGGCCAGATTCCATACAACTTCCAGCTCTGGCACGACAGCGACAAGATCGTCAGCCATGCGGCCGCGTCGAAACACGAGGAATTGCAGGTGCGACTGGATACGTGCGCAGGCGAAATCCTTGCCGCCTTGCCGCTGACACCGGCGCTCACGCAATCCGGCCTGAGCGCGTTGACCGCGAACCTGCCCGCGCGCAGCGGCACGCATGATTTGTGCCTGTTTTTCACGACACGCGGCCATGATCCGTTGTGGGTGATCGATGCGGTGCAACTGCTGCCCAGCGACAAGTCTTTGTCGCCGCGATAATTGCGCATTCAGGGCATGGGCGTGTTCTGCGCCGGTATTCAGACGCTGGCGCAGAACGCCGATTCGCCGGCAGATCTTTTGCTCGGACGCGTGGCGCGTTATCGTGGCGTCCCCGCCATCGAAGTTCCGCCATGACCACCAGCAAACCGCACATCGACAACAGCAAGCTCGACCGCATCGTCGCCGATGCCCGCCGCAATGCCGAACAACGCGATCTCGGTTATCGCGAGCAAGCGCTGAAAATGTATCCATGGATCTGCGGCCGCTGCGCGCGCGAATTCACGCGCACCAATCTGTCGGAACTGACCGTGCATCATCGCAACCACGACCACGATTTCAATCCGGTCGATGGCAGCAACTGGGAATTGCTGTGCGTGTATTGCCACGACAACGAACACTCGCGCTACATCGACTTCACTGGCGATAGTGCGCAAGCGCCAACGACCGCGGCGGCAACATCGAACCCGTTCGCCGATCTCAAAAACCTGCTGAAGCGCAAGGATTGATTACAATTCTGCATCGCGCTGTCGCGCCGATATTGGTTACGCCTGACGTTTTTTCGCGCTGGTTTTTGCAGCGCTTTTCCTCGCGGCAGGCGTGCGGGGCTTGAGCAAGGTGCCGGTGCAATTTTTCGCACCGCAGCGGCATTCCCAGATTTTTTTCAGCCGCTTCGAATGCGGCGGCGGCAGGTCGAGGCCGTAGTCGTAGGTGAGTTCTTCGCCCGCACGAATCGGACGCAGGCTTTCGATCAGCACCTTGTCGCGACGCTCGTCGCCATCGATATTGACGTGCACCTGCGCCTGGCAATTCGGCGCACAACTGTGATTGAACCAACGCGACGAATTGCCGCCGCTGTTGCCGTCGATGAGGAATTTTTCGTTCACCGCGAACAGAAACGTGTGGCCGGTTTCGCTGTTGTTGCCATGCAGCCGCTCGGCCTGCTGCGAGGTGATGCGCTTGCCGCTGTACTCGATCAGGATTTCCTCGGCGGGAATATCGACAGCGGCGAAAACGCCTTTGCCGTGGATGGATGAAGAACGCGTTACGAATCGAGGCGACATGAAATTCCGTGATCTGCAGGAGGACGATGCGGCATCGACCAATGCCGCGTCCGGCATCTTAATCAGAGTCGCGGCATCTGCCAACGCATCGGACGATATAAACGACCGGTAGCTGCAAATCTCACCACAAATCGCTGAGCGCAACCGATAAAACGTTGTATTTACTGACTGAAATTGCATCAGCGCAAGCGCAAATTTGGCCAGAACGATACTTGATGAGATAATGGTGAGTGGGGCTTGACCGTTTGTAAGCATTCGGAGACTGCGTTTTTCGCGCAGCCGGGATATGTCAGTCGCTGCCAAATGATTCAGCAGCAAATCCATCGATCACGGAGAGCGTCAGTGAAATTTTCCCGAGGCAGTTTGTTGTCGATCGTGGCGGCTGATCGTGTCGCTGCGATCACGCTCGGGAAAATCTTCGTGCGTTTTGCCACAATATTGTTTGCGATTGCCGCGATGCCGGCAGTATTACAGGCCGCAACGATTACCGTGACCGGCACGGGCGATTCGGTATCCGTCGACGGCGCAGTCACGTTGCGCGAGGCCATCAACTCGATCAACGCCGCTGGCAATATCAATGCCGATGTAGTTGCGGTGGGCGCTTATGGTAGCGGCGACAGTATCAACTTCAATATTCCCGGCAGCGGCGTCCACAGCATTGCTCTGACCTCCGCGTTGCCATTGATTACCAAGCCGGTGACGATCAACGGTTACAGCCAGGGATCGGCGAGCGCGAATACGCTGGCGACCGGAGACAGCGCCGTCCTGCAAATTTTTCTCGACGGCGCCGCAGCGGGCGCGGGTGCGATCGGACTGGTGCTTTCCAATCATTCCGGTTCCACCGTCCGCGGTCTGGCGATCGGCAATTTTTCCGGCTCCGGCATCGAAGTCAGCAGTGGCGGCGGATCGCATCTGATCAGCGGAAATTTTATCGGCACCAAGGCCGACGGCAGCAGCGCCGCCGGCAACGGCGGATCGGGAATCAAGATCATCGCGGTGCCGAACAACACCATCGGCGGCACGACTCCGGCGGCACGCAACATCATTTCCGCCAACGGCCAAGGCAATGTTTTCGGCGGCGTGGAAATCGACAATGCCGGTGCCAGCGGCAACCTGATCGCAGGCAACTACATCGGCATCGACGCGACCGGCACCGTGGCGTTGGGCAATTCGACCGCGTTCGGTTTCGGCGTGATTATCTTCAACGCCGCCAATGGCAATACCGTCGGCGGACTTGGCGCTGGCGCTGGTAATGTGATTTCGGCGAATGGCGACGGCATTTCGGTGCAAGCCGCCAACAACAATGTTATCCAAGGTAATCTGATCGGTTTGAATGCAGCGGGAGACACCGCCCTCGGCAACAGTTTCAACGGGGTCACGATTACCGGCACGGCGATGGGAAACATCGTTGGCGGCACCAGCGCTAGCGCACGGAACGTAATTTCGGGCAACAGTTATTATGGTATGGCACTCGGCGGATGTTTCGGCGGAACATCCACGGTGCAGGGAAATTTCATCGGCACGGATGCCACAGGTACGGCGCCACTGCCAAACGGCAGCGATGGCGTGAATATATCCAGCGATCACCACGATGCCACGATCGGCGGGACGGTGGTCGGCGCCGGCAATACGATCGCGTTCAACGGCGGCGATGGCGTCAACGTCGTCACCGACAATTTCTGCGGTCAGCTGGCCATCAACAACGCGATCCTCGGCAATTCGATATTCGGCAATACCTCGCTCGGAATCAACCTGGGTACGCCGGGGGTCAATGCCAACGATCCGGGCGATACCGATACCGGCGCCAACAATCTGCAAAATTTTCCCGTACTCACTGCGGCGAGCAGCGCTGCCGGTTCGACCTCAGTGACAGGTAGCTTGAACAGCGCCGCGAACACGAATTTTCGCGTGGAGTTTTTTGCGAGTGCAAGCTGCGATGTCTCGGGTTATGGCCAGGGTCAGACCTTTCTCGGGTGCCGCAATGTGACCACGGATGGTTCGGGCAATGGCTTGGTCGATACGACCTTGCCCCTCACCACAACGATGGGCCAGGTGATCACCGCAACGGCAACGGATC
>JANXUW010000421.1 GCA_025351985.1 Pseudolysobacter sp. | reverse complement strand
GCCAGCCCGGCTTTATTGCGTCGTGCGCAAAACGCATTTTCCGTCACGCGTGTTTTCGCCCGCGAAAAATCCGGTGTGCGGATCTGGGTACGCGCGTTGCGCCTGCATCAGTGGTTGAAGAATCTGCTGATCTTTTTGCCGCTGCTCGCCGCGCATATGCTGTTTGCACCGCAGGCAATGCAGCGCTCGGTGCTCGCATTTTTCTGCTTCGGGCTGTGCGCATCGGGCGTATATCTGCTGAACGATCTGCTCGATCTCGAATCGGATCGGCGTCATCCGCGCAAGCGCTTGCGCCCATTTGCCGCCGGCACGTTGTCGCTGCTTGCCGGGTTGATTGCAGCACCGCTGCTAGCGCTGGTTTCGTTCGCGCTCGCGTGGTTTCTTTCGCCGTCATTCGCCGCAGTACTGCTTGGTTATTACGCGTTGACCCTGGCGTATTCGTTCGCCCTCAAGCGTATTGCGATGCTCGATGCGATTGCACTCGGCGCGTTGTATACGATGCGTATCGTCGCTGGCGCTGTAGCGGCTCAGGTCGTGCTTTCGTTCTGGCTGATGGCGTTCTCGATGTTCCTGTTCCTGAGCCTGGCGATGCTCAAGCGTTACACCGAATTGCGCGGCCTGCGCGATGCTGGCCAGACCGAAGCGAACGGCCGCGGTTACGCCGTGGACGATCTGCCGCTGATCGAATCCTTGGGCGGTTCGAGCGGATTCCTCAGCGTGCTCGTGCTGGCGTTATACATCAACAGCACCGCGAGCGAGGTGCTGTATCGCCACCCGCAAATCCTCTGGATGCTGTGCCCGTTGTTGTTGTACTGGGTCAGCCGCGCGTGGCTGATCGCACATCGCGGTGCGATGCATGACGATCCGGTCGTGTTCGCGCTGGTCGATCGCGTCAGCCGTTTCATCCTGGTGTTGTGCGGCGCTGCCATCGTCGGGGCAATCTGATGCCCGCCGTCGGCAGCAGTTGGGGACGGTATCCGCACGTTACGCAGAACATCGTGCCGTTGCATTGGCGTGCCGCCGAATTGCCTGCGACCGAGGGCAGCCTGCTCGCTTACGGCAACGGTCGCAGTTATGGCGATAGCTGCCTGAACGATGGAGGCAACCTGCTGCTTGCGCGCGGGCTGGACCGGTTTATCGCGTTCGATCCGGCCAGCGGAATCCTGCGCTGCGAAGCCGGTCTGTTGTTCAGCGAAATTCTCGATCTGGTGGTGCCGCAAGGCTGGTTTCTGCCAGTGCTGCCCGGCACAAAATTCATCACCGTCGGCGGCGCGATCGCCAACGACGTGCACGGCAAGAACCATCATCGCGCTGGCACATTCGGCGAGCATGTGCGGCAATTCGAATTGCTGCGTTCAGACGGTTCGCGCTTACTGTGCAGTCGCACACAAAATGCGGAACTGTTCCGCGCCAGCATCGGCGGACTCGGCCTGACCGGCTTGATCGTCTGGGCGGAATTTTCGCTGCAGCGCATCGCCGGGCCGTGGCTCGCAACCGAAACCGTGCGCTTTGAAAATCTCGCGGAATTTTTTGCGCTATCGAGCGCATCCGAAAAAGATTACGAATACAGCGTCGCGTGGATCGACTGCTGCGCGCCCGAAACCAAGCTCGGTCGTGGCCTGTTTTTGCGCGCCAATCATGCACCGGCGACCAATGCAAAACGGCCACCGCGGCAACGCCATCTGCGCATGCCGTTCACACCGCCATTGTCGCTGGTGAATCGCGCAAGCCTGCGGTTGTTCAACACACTGTATTATCACCGTCCGATTACGGCGCATGGATTGAGTCACTACGAACCGTTTTTCTTTCCGCTGGATTCGATTGCCGAGTGGAATCGCATGTACGGGCCGCGCGGATTCCTGCAGTATCAATGTCTGGTGCCGCCACAAGATTCTGCGGAAGTCGTCGCCGAATTGTTGCGCATCATCGCGCGCAGCGGCACGGGATCTTTCCTTGCCGTGCTCAAGACCTTCGGCGAACGCGAAGCGCCAGGCTTGATGTCGTTCGCGCGCGCCGGCACAACGTTGGCGCTGGATTTTGCGAACGCAGGACCAAGCACATTCGCACTGCTCGATAGTCTCGATGCGGTCGTCGCCGCGGCGAGCGGTTCGGTGTATCCGGCTAAGGACGCGCGCATGAGCGGCGCACATTTTCGCCAGTATTTTCCGCAGTGGGAAAAACTGCAAACCCATATCGATCCGAAATTCTCATCGAGTTTCTGGCGGCGAGTCACGGAGTAAACATAAATGCGCAGAGTCCTGATCATCGGTGCGACATCGGCCATCGCCGAAGCCACCGCACGCCTTTTTGCCGTGCGCGGTGATAGCTTGTTTCTGGTGGCGCGCGATGCCGACCGGCTGCAGACCATCGCCACTGATCTCGGCGTGCGCGGCGCCGTGCGCGTGGCGACAGCAACTTTGGACGTGACCGATTTTGACGCGCACGCCGCAGTAATCAATGCAGCCAGCC
>JANXUW010000353.1 GCA_025351985.1 Pseudolysobacter sp. | reverse complement strand
ATCCGGCTTCAACAGTTCCCCGCGCGGCGTGAGCTGGAAAGCCGCCGACTATCTGCCAAAGATTTGCTACGAGCAATATCACGAGGAAAGCGGCGAAACCGTGCTGGATAGTCAGATCGCCGCGGGCGGGCCGAACAGTTGCGAATCGGATCTGCAAACGGGATTGCGTGCGATTGCGAATCACCAGAATATCGCGCCGTTTATTTCGCGACAGCTGATCCAGCGCTTTGTCACGAGCAACCCGACGCCCGATTATATCCAGCGCGTCGCCACGGTATTCGCCAGCAGCAATGGCGATTTCGGCCAGGTCATCAGCGCGGTCTTGCTCGATACGCAAGCGCGCACCGGCGCCCTGCCCGCGCAATACACGCAGCCCGCGCAGAACTATGTTTTCGGCAAGGCGCGCGAGCCGTTGCTCAAGCTCACCGCGCTGTGGCGTTATTACCAGGCGGCGGCGCAGAACGGCCTGTATGCCTTCAACAATCCGCAGACCAATTACGCGCAGCGACCGCTCGGCAGCAGCTCGGTATTCAATTTTTATCTGCCGGATTACCTGCCGCCCGGCGAGCTCGGCCAGCCCGCCACCGGAGTGGCGCAATACGGTCCGGAATTCCAGATCATCAACGAGAGTTCGGCGATTGCGACGAGCAACGATCTGACCCAGCGCATCAATCAATATCTCGGCAATCCGAACAATACCGCCGCGACCATCGCGGTAAATCTTGCGCCGCTTATTGCCGATGCGGGCAACGCGCAAACGCTGGTGAATGACCTCAATCACGATTTGCTTTGCGGCAGCATGAGTGCAGCGATGAACACCAGCCTCGTGAGCATGCTCGGCAAACTTCCCGCAGGCGCGACACCGACAACGCGCGTGATCGCGACCTTGCAGGTGCTGCTCGCCTCGCCCGAATTTGCGATCCAGAAATAATCGGCAGACGAAATCGTCATACCGATCGTTCTGCCTTGCGCGAGCAATACGCCACGCTTTCCACGCAGCAAAAAACGCAGAGGAATTCTCCATGAAACGCAGAGATTTTTTACGCAACGCCGTTTGTTCCAGCCTCGCTTGCGCCAGCAGCAGCGCTTTGTTCACCCAATTGAGCATGATGAACTCGGTGCTCGCCGCGCAATCCGCCAGCGATGCGCCAGGCGACTACCGCGCCCTGGTATGCCTGTTCATGCTCGGCGGCAACGACTCGTTCAACCTGCTGATCCCGAGCGACAGCGCGCGCTACCCAATTTATTCCACGTCGCGCAGCGGCCCCGGCCCGACCGGCATGGCGATCGATCGCAGCACGCTGATCCCGATCAATGTCGGCAACGCCGGTAACGGTGAAACCTACGGCCTGCATCCGAGTTGCACGCAGATGGCGCAGTTATTCAACGCCGGTCACGCAGCGTTTGTGCCAAACATCGGTACCTTGATCCAGCCGACCCGCAAGAACGATTATCTCAACGTGCCCGGCTATCCGGTGCCGCCGCAACTTTTTTCGCACGCCGATCAGCAGGGGCAATGGGCGTATGGCCAGGCGGCATCGAACGGCGCCACCGGCTGGGGCGGATTGACTGCCGACAAGCTGTACATGATGAACCCTGGCGCGACGATTCCGATGTCGATTTCGCTCGGCGGCGAGAATCGTTTCCAGACCGGCGTGAACGTGCAGCCCTACGCGATCGGCAGCAGCGGCCCGATCACATTGAACGGCTACAAGGGCGTGAGCGGTGCGGCGCAGGTCGCGGCGTTGCAGGAATTGCTGCAGCAGAGTTATCCCGATCCGCTCAGCCGCACTTACGCTGCCACGGTCAAAAACGCGCTGGATTATTACAACACGATGCAGACTGCGCTGAATGGTGCACCGACCTTGACCA
Source organism: Pseudolysobacter sp. (assembly GCA_025351985.1). GTDB lineage: Bacteria > Pseudomonadota > Gammaproteobacteria > Xanthomonadales > Rhodanobacteraceae > Pseudolysobacter. The sequence goes on along the minus strand of JANXUW010000353.1, from coordinate 1,191 downwards.
CGGTTTTCCCGCCCGACAATCCGGTCGCTGCATCGTTGCAAATGATCGCGAAAATCATTTCGGTACGTTCGACGTTGAAAGCTCAGCGGCAGATTTTTTTCGTGCCGTTCGGTGGCTTCGATACGCACGACAGCCAGCTCGCCGATCAGCCCGGGTTATTCGCCACGGTCTCCACTGCGCTCGGCGCATTTTATGCGGCGACCGAAGAGCTGCAGGTGCGGAACTCGGTCACGACGTTCACCATTTCAGAGTTCGCGCGCACGCTTAACTCCAATGGCGATGGCACCGATCACGCGTGGGGCGGCATCCAGTTCGTCAGCGGCGGCGCGGTCGCGGGCGGAAAACTTTACGGCGCGCCTGCCGTCAGCGGTGGAATTTTTCCGGATCTGACCTTGAACGGGACCGACTGCCTGAGCCGCGGCCAGATGATCCCCACCGTGGCCAGCGATCAGTATTCGGCCACACTCGCATGCTGGCTGGGCTTGTCCGACGGCGACGCACAAACGGTGTTTCCGAATCTGCACAATTGGGGTTCGAATCCTTATCTCGGGTTTCTTGGTTGATTGCATTGCGGGCACTACAAAAGCAGAGCGAAGTTTGTTTTTTTGCTCGTCATTCCAGTGCCGGCTGGAATCCATTTTGACTTTCGAATCAGATCAAGCTGGATTCCAGCCTGCGCTGGAATGACGGCTTCTATTTTGGAATGCAATCGTCGAACCTTCGCTAGTCTAGAACGCACCACACTCGCTACAATGCCGCCTCTCGCGCAACGTCGCGGCATCGTCAGGAGTAAGCATGCAACTGGATCAGATCAAGGCGGTTATCACGGGCGGTGTGTCGGGACTCGGCTACGCTGTCGCACAACATCTGATCGCGCACGGCGGCAAAGTCACGCTGCTCGATATCAACGACGAAAAAGGCGCGGCCGCAGTGCAAGCGTTCGGTGCAGCGAGCGCTTATCTGCGTACCGATGTGACCTCCGAAAGCAATGTCGCGATCAATCTGAAAGCCGCACAGCAACAGATGGGCGGTCTCAATACCGCGATCAGTTGCGCCGGCATCCTCGGCGCCGGTCGTGTGCTCGGCAAGGATGGCGTGATGCCGCTGCAGCAGTTCCAGACCACGGTCATGGTCAACCTGATCGGCAGTTTCAACGTTGCCAAGGCCGCGGCCGATCTCATGCAACACTAT
>JANXUW010000328.1 GCA_025351985.1 Pseudolysobacter sp. | reverse complement strand
CGGCGGTAGCGAGTCAGGTCACGTTACCGGCGGGTTATGCACTGAGCTGGTCCGGCCAGTTCGAGTTCTGGGAACATGCCGTCGCGCGATTGAAAGTCGTCGTGCCGGCGACACTGCTCATCATTTTCGTGCTGTTGTATCTCAACTTCCGCCGTGTCGACGAAGCGTTGCTGATCCTGCTTACGCTACCGTTCGCGTTGATCGGTGGCTTCTGGCTGATGTATCTGCTGGGTTATGCGATGTCGATCGCCTCCGCTGTCGGTTTTATCGCGTTGGCCGGCGTCGCCGCTGAGTTCGGCGTGATCATGCTGCTGTATTTGAAACAAGCATGGGAACGCCGGCTTGCGGTAGGCGAGTTCGCAACGTTCGAGACCTTGCTGGCCGCCATCCGGGAGGGCGCGGTGCAGCGCGTGCGACCGAAAGCAATGACGGTATCGGTGATCCTTGCCGGTCTGTTGCCGATCTTGCTCGGGCACGGCACCGGCTCCGAGGTCATGCAGCGCATCGCCGCGCCGATGGTCGGCGGCATGATCACCGCGCCGGTATTGTCGATGCTGGTTATTCCGGCCGTGTATTGGCTGATGCGAAGCCGCGCGCTCAGGCAAACTACGCACAACAGTGATGCAAAGAGCGTGCTTTCATGACGACTACGGCGGCGCAATTGGAGAGTGTCTTGACGTGCCCCGAGTGCGGGCACGCTGCGACCGAAACCATGCCGACCGATGCCTGCATTTTTTTCTACGACTGCCTGCAGTGCAACGCGCTGTTGCGACCCAAGGCGGGCGACTGTTGCGTGTTTTGTTCTTACGGATCGGTGCAGTGTCCACCCATTCAGCAGACACCTGCTGGGTGTTGCTCAACGCCAACGTAGCACATAAGCAGTCATCTGATGAAAGTAGAAATGCAATACCGGCAAGGCATCGCACAAGCTCTGGCTGCTGCTGCGCTCTTTGGACTCAGCACGCCGCTGGCCAAAGCGCTGGCCGGTGAGATTTCTCCCGTGCTTCTGGCGGGTCTGCTGTACGCCGGCTCAGGATTGGGCCTCACGCTTTGGCTGCTGTGGCGGCGGTTTGCCGGACATGTTTCGTCCCAGGCACCGCTGAACCGGCGCGATGCCCCGTGGCTCGCCGGTGCCGTGCTATTCGGCGGTGTGCTCGGCCCGATCCTATTGATGTGGGGCCTGACTCAGACAGCCGCATCGACCGCATCGTTATTGCTCAATCTCGAAAGCGTGCTAACTGCGGTCCTGGCCTGGGTGGTGTTTCGCGAAAACGTGGATGTGCGTGTCTTTCTGGGCATGCTGGCGATTGTCGCGGGCAGTGTATTGCTGTCGTGGTCGCACGCGATGGTCACGCAGATGCCGTGGGGATCGATGGCGATTGCTGGCGCCTGCCTGTGCTGGGCGATCGATAACAATTTTACGCGTCCTGTCTCGGGTGGTGACCCGGTCCAGATCGCTGCGATCAAGGGGGGGTGTTGCTGGCACGATCAACATCGCCATCGCCTTCAGTCTCGGTTCGCATTTGCCGCCGATGCTGTCACTGCTCGCCACGGGTGTTCTTGGCTTCGTGGGTTATGGATTGAGTCTGGTGTGGTTCGTGCTCGCGTTGCGACATTTAGGCACGGCACGCACGGGCGCGTATTTCTCGACGGCACCGTTCGTGGGCGCGACCGTCGCGCTGCTGTTGTACCCGGAGCATCCGGGTCTTTCGTTCTGGTTGGCCGGTGCACTCATGGCGCTCGGCGTGTGGTTGCATATCAGTGAGCATCACGCGCATGCACATGTGCATCCGGTACTGGAGCACGATCATAGCCATGAACACGACGCGCACCATCAACACGAGCACGAGGATGGCTGGGACGGCAAAGCGCCACACACGCATCTCCATGCGCATACCGCGTTGAACCATGATCATCCGCATTTCCCCGATCTGCATCACCGTCATAACCACTGACCCTGGAGACCCCAACGATGAATCGCAAAGACCACTGGGAAACCGTCTACGGGACAAAGGCTGCCGATTCGGTCAGTTGGTATTGCGAGCATCTGGATATGTCACTTGCGCTGATTCAGCGAGCCAGGCCAGACCTCAGCGCAGCCATCCTCGACGTCGGCGGTGGTGCGTCCACGCTGGTCGATGATCTTCTGACCCGCGGCTATCGTGACATCAGCGTGCTGGATATTTCCGCCGAGGCGCTTGGGGTCGCGCAGCGTCGGCTCAGTGAAGCGGCGAGTAGCGTGAGTTGGCATGCTGAGGACTTGCTCAACGCATCCCTGGCAGCCGCACGCTATGACCTGTGGCACGACCGCGCGGTATTCCATTTCCTGACCGAAGCGGAACAGCGCGCGGCCTACGTACTCCAGCTCACACGAACTTTGAAACCGAGCGGTTACGTTGTCCTCGCCACGTTTGGCCCCGAGGGCTCACTGAAATGCAGCGGACTGGACACGGTGCGCTACGATGCGGAAAGTCTTGCAAATATGCTCGGCGCGGAATTTACGCTGATGGAAAGCTGGCTGGAGTGGCATGTGACACCCGCAGGTTTAAGCCAGCAGTTTCTCTACACGCTTTTTCAACGAGCGAGGCTCACTTCCCTTGATGTCGGCTGAGGAGGAAAACGATGGCTACGGTCAATGACGCAATCGCTTCAATGAGAAAAAACATTGAAGCCGCGACCGGCAAGAGCGTCCCGGAATGGGTCGCGTTGTCGCGCAAGAGTGGGTTCTCGAAACACGGCGAGATTCTGAAGTGGTTGAAAGAGTCACGTGGCGTAGGTCATGGCTACGCCAACTTCATCGCGAAAGAGTCGCTGATGACCGGAGACGGTGGTGATGACGATTTGCTTGCGGCCCAATTTGCCGGAGCCAAAGGCGCGCTGCTGCCAATCTACGAGGAGTTGGTGAAGCTCGTGAAGACGTTTGGATCGGATGTTGAAATAGCTCCGAAGAAAAACAACGTCAGCATTCGGCGCGCCAAACAATTCGCGCTATTGCAGCCTTCGACCGCGACGCGCCTGGATGTCGGTCTCATCCTCAAAGGGATCGAGCCGACCGATCGTCTTGAGCTCTCGGGCAGTTTCAACGCGATGTTCACTCATCGCGTTCGTACTGGAGCGTTGAGCGACATCGATGGGGAGCTCAAGAAGTGGCTCAAGGCCGCATACGATGCCGCACATTAAATCGGCGATCCGGAAGATAGTGTGGAATTGGCTGCCCCGGCGAAATTCACTCACGACATAGCGATGTTGGATTTGATCCGGTGTGCGAGCCCATCTCGAGAACTCGAAAGGCGGGAAGCTCGGCGATCATCGGCCCGAAGGGCGGCGGACTGCGACCCTGACGCTCGGCAACTCACGGCTTTCCACCGAGCAGCAGGATCATCATGGCCACCCCTCGACGACAAGCGGCTGACTGCACAGCACCTCCTCTTGACGATACCGCGATCCTAGCCACAGGCGGCATCACGCACCACGGCGTGTGCGTGAGTCAGCCTGAACGCTGAGTACCTTGATGCCTATTCGAATCCGTTCGCGAACAGATAGTCGTGCACGATGGTGCCGGTGGCTGGACTGCCGGCGAATAGCGTTTGATATTGTGTATTGAGCATCATCGAGACCGTATTGCCGCCTGAGTTCGCCACGATCAGGTCGGGCTTGCCGTCACCGTTGAGGTTAGCGACGGTGACGGAAACGGGACCCACTCCCGTCGCGAAGGTCTGCTGGGTGGCAAAGCTCGGCGTGGTGACGCCGGCCGCGGTGGTGTTGAATAGCACTGAGATGGTGTTGTCGCTGTAGTTCGCCACGATCAGGTCGGGCTTGCCATCGCCGTTGATCTCGGCGACGGTGACGAATCGGGGACTCGATCCCGTGGCGAACGTCTGCTGGGTGGCAAAGCTCGGCGTGGGGGCACCTGGCGCGGTGGTGTTGAGCAGTACCGAGACGGTGTTGTCATTGCGGTTCGCCACGATCAGATCGGGCTTGCCGTCGCCGTTGATCTCGGCG